>JAGUWZ010000001.1 GCA_020062065.1 Candidatus Omnitrophota bacterium | reverse complement strand
TTATACATTAAAAGGTTTACTTTTCAAAAAGGGTTTTATCTGGTTTATCATTCAAATAGCGCTTACTTTATATTCTGCAACTTGGCTCGTTGGGATTCAGGGCCATCTCCATTTGCTTCTCCAAAATCCTAACGCTTCAAAGTTAATCTTATTTGGCTGGGTAGCATTACAGGTGCTTACCTTTGGGATTTTCCATCCGGCTTTTCATCTTATAAGGAATAATTTTAAGAGATTATTTAAGGATAATCTGCCTGCAGTTCCTTTCTTTGGCAGAATATTTATTGTAAATAGAAAAAAAGAAAAGAAATGGAAAGAAAGCTTATCTAAAAAAGATATCCTGGCCAGAAAATTAGGACTGGAGGATTTAAACACAGAGATACATCAACCTTTGTATACAGATTACCTTGGGCCGTTTAAAGGGTTTAGTTCAGTAGATAATTTTATTAAAAAGGGCAGACATACCTTATTAATGATGGCTGTGGCAGTCCTGATTCCTCTTTCAAGTTGGCCGGTGAATTGGGCAGCGGTGTTAGCAGCAGCACTTATTGCCTGGTTCTGGTCGGTTTTAATCGGCGCGATTTGGGAGTTTTTCTTTAGGGAGGGTGATAAAAATGCTGCCCTGGCAAAATTATATGCTGATTATATAAATAACCCGGATAAGCAAATTGTGATTAAGGATGAGAATGGAAATGAGAGAAAGGTAAAATTAGGAGATTTAGTGGAAGAGAAAGCCAAGGTCTATGAAGAAATATTTAAGCGTAGCGACACAAAGAAATATCGCTTAAGGGCTTTATGGTTAGACTTTGTCTTGAATATGCCTGAGTTGGCAGGATTTCTGCAGTTTGCCAAAGGCAGAGGCCTGATGTTTCTATTGGGTTCGGTGGTTGCAGATTGGCTTGTATATCTGTTGAAGATACCTCCTCTTGCTACACCCCTTACGCTTATACCTATGATTGGAAAGCGCCCAGAGTTAGTCCTTAATGCTATACATCTGCCGCATTATTGGCGAGAGTTAATTCATATTGGAGTTTTGGTTTATTCTTTTAGATTGCTTGACTTTAAGGCAATTTGGCATAGATTAGCGGAAATTCTTTCTGGAAAGACATTGAATGCTGCCGAACTTTATAAATTCTATAAAACAAATCCCGAAAAAGAGAAAACTTTGAAATATATTAAGACAGTCTTAGAAAGGAGATTGATTGATGAAGGTAGTAAGCCGGGGCTTAAGGAAGTGTTAAAATACATCTTGTCTGAAAATGGAATAGAGGTAACTGAAAAGGTTAGATTCAACAAGTATTGGTGGAAGATATATGGCATAACCTTTATTCTTACGTATCTTCATATTTTATTCCTGCCGGTTCATAAGATTACCTTCTTTATTCTCAAAAAACGAGGCATAATTAATAACGAAGGCAGGCTGAATCAGGAATTTCGCGGCAATAGATGGTTCTCTTATCTTGCCTTTGCTGTAATGGGTGCAAAACAGTATTGGCACAGTTTTATTTATATGTATATTATAGGCGCGGAAATTAACAGCGTAATTGCCGGGGGCAACTATTTGTCAAACCACTGGTTGCTTAAGTTTATTGGTAAGCCTATTAATGATGTAGGGTTGGCTTTAGAGGGGCCGCATGGTTTAATCAATATGGCCAATGACCCAGCTATGGTTTTTGGTCGCATAACTGGATTTAATATATTGCCTCCATCAACAGACCAAGAGCTAGAAGGTATAGCAAGGAGCCTGCTCACTGCGGATATAGAAAGAAACAAGATATCTGAGATTACGAAAGGAATCTCTCATCTAAGAAGGATAAAGAATCTAAGTATAAAAGAAAATGGGGAACTGCAGGAATTAGAGAAGCAGCTTTCGGAAATATTTGATTCTGCCCAAGCCCAGAGATTAAAAGAAGAGATAGAGAGATTAGAGAAGAAAGCAAACCGAACCCTTGAAGAAGACCTTGCACTAAAACAGATGCAAAGACAACTCCTTTTACAAAATAAGTTGAACTTAGAATGTAAAGTTGAGAAGCAGAAATTGGAAGGGGAAATAGAGGCGTTGGATAAGAAGATTGGGGATTTATGGAGAAAGATGCTTGAGGAGATTAAAGGTAAAGAAATTAGATTAGATTGGATTGGCCAGATTTTCAATAGTGAAGATATAAAATGGTTGGAATGTTTATTGAGAGAGGCTGGTTATTTAGTTGAAGGCTTATCTTTTGAAGAGGCTTTAGAGATTTTCTATAAAACCTATCTGAATGAACAGACTAACGTCTTTAGAAAAGAAGACTTGCAGAAGTTAATTAATGAATTAATTGCTAAATATGAAGGCAAAGAGAACAATTTGTATAGAGAGAGAAAGGATTTACTACTTCGATTATGGTTTATAAGAAAAGACAGGCCACAAAAAGAAGAAGAGAAATTATATAATCTACAGCTAGAATATTTAGAATTAGCTTTAGAGATAAATGAGCTTAAGATAGAAGGTGTCGCCCAAGAAGAAATTGATAAAAAGGAAAAAGAATTAGAGGAGAGAAATTCGGCGATTTGGGAGGAAATTTTGAAGGAACAAGCAAAGATTTTAGGAGAAAAAGCAGCAGCTAACAAATCATCAGGGGAAGAAAAAAGCCCACAAGAGAATAAATTTGGTAATACAAAGGATCACCTACGCCGTGATAGTGAGGCTAATCTTTCTCAGCGTGATTCTGTAGCCAAAGATAATACAGATAGTCAGAGTCAGACCTCCAACATCGAAAACAAAGAGATTAATGCGGAGAATGCACAAATTATAGATCCAGAAATAAACAACAAATTGTCCTTTGTGTCTCCTGTACAAGAACCGATGATTAGGATTACTTCTGGTTTTGGTCCTAGGGAAAATCCTTTTCCTTTTAACGCTGGTGGAGATGAAGAACAGTCCCACAACGGTATAGATATTGCTGCTGAAGAAGGAACTCCTATAGTGGCGGCTGAAGAAGGTATAGTAGTATTTGCTGGTTTCAAAGATCTTAATGGTAATTTAGTAGTTATAGAGCACGCCGGTGGAATAAAGACTTTCTATGCCCATTGCTCAAAGATCTTGGTTAAAGAGGGTGATCGAGTTACCAGAGGCCAGATTATTGCCGAGGTAGGCTCAACTGGCCGTTCCACTGGCCCGCACCTGCATTTTGAAATAAGAAGAGAAGATGGCACACCAATTAATCCCGCCAAATATGTAAATTTTGAAGAAGAAGGCGAAAGGGCTAATACCTGCGCGGTGCAAAGTGAGGCTGATTCCAATGCGGGTTTGGGAGAGACTTTCAGTATCGTCTCTCAAGGTGAAGAAGGAATCTCTGGGTTAACTTCTAAATGGTTGGCTGTAGAAGGGAAGAAAGTTTTAGAATTAAAAGGTTCGGTAGATGTAGATTCTAAGGATGGAATAATTATTTTGCCGGCAGAATCTTTGGATTTAAGCGATGGCATTTTTAAAGAAATCAATGATATTAGCAAGATAGAAACCATTTCCATAGAGAAAAAGAAGCTTTATTATTATGATTTTATTACCGGTGAGCAATTTAATCTATTTCTCAACTTTAGCAGCGGACTTAAGGTGGGTATCTTGGATAATGAAAATTGTATGTCCTATTTGAAAGTTTTTAACCAGACGCTTCATTTTATCCCTTATCTTTTTGAAGGAGTAAAAGCAATATACTTTTTTAATTATGAAGTCTCAGCCGGCGACGAGGCAAGGATAGGCGGAGAATATTTGCGTGAGCCTTTAAGAGAGATATGGATAAACAGTTTTCCATTTAAGGAAAAAGAGAAGTATATTAAAGGTATTGAAGAATCCTGCAGATTAAGTTTGTTTCATGAACTTCTTGAGCACTTTAGACTTACAATTTCTCCTTCCGAAGGCGATATTCATCTCTTGTTTGATGAAATAAGCTGGGTATATGCTGAAGAATTAGGTAAATTTATTCTTTGCACAGAAGATATAGATAATTTCGCCAGCCAGTTTGGGTATAAAGGGAATGTCAGAAAGTTTGGAATGAGTAAAGTTTCTGAGGATCTTCCTACCTGGGGAACAGCAATGGTATTCGATCCTCTAATGCTTGAGGAAGTTAGGAAAGAGATGGATGAGGGTAATTACACTCCGGCAATGAAATACCTCACTTTGAAACATCTGGTATTCTCTGGTTCTGAATTTGATGAAAAAATGGGATTAACTAACAAGGGATTAACTCTTCAGGAAGTTATTGATAGGATTTTGGAATCCCAAGGGAAAGTTTTAATGCCTAATCCCGCCAGAACTTTAATTGAACTCATAAGGTATTATTACCCTTTTAGTATAGATAGAAAGAGGAATGAGATAATAGAAAAGATAAGGGAAAAGACTTTTACCAAAGATGAGATTGTAGAGAAGCACCTTAAGATATTGAAAGATTCACAAGTTTACGTGGGTGAAAGAGAAGACGCAGCGGTCTTATTAGCGAAGATGAAGGCGGAGGAAGCGATACCTTCCTTAATCAGGGTGATGGAGAATGCTGAAGAGGATATAAGGCTTCGTTATGCCACTGCTAAAGCATTAGGAATAATGGGGTATTCTAGAGAAGAAGCAATACAGCAGCTCTTGGAAGTATTTAAAAAAGGAGAAAGCAGGGCGAAAGAATTGGCTTTATTTGGATTAAGGACGGCAGATAAGGCAAAAGAATTCGCTCCTCTTATTTTTGAAACCTTAAAGGGTATGAATGATTTTACGGGTGATAATAGAGGATTGGTAAAAAGTATGATTGAGGCTTTGGGTGAGGCTCTTTATCAAGAGGCTCTGCCTTATTTGAGGGAACTTCTGCCTAAGGCAGAAGAAGATGAATGGTTATATAAAGTTCTCAATAAAACGATTAAGAAATTAAGTGATCAGAGGTCACAGGTGGGCAATAATGATAACGCCCATTGGAACTTGGAATTACCTTCTGAAAAAAGCAAAGAGAATTGCGGCGAGAACCCCAACGGTGAAGGCAAATTGGCCAATCCAGAAAAGAAACATCCATCTAATCAACCTGGCCTCGGTCTGGGCAATCCTTTCACCGAGTTCAGCTCGCACGGTCTCAATCTTGGCTTCGACTTGGGCAACACGCTTCTCAAATCTATTCTCAGCGAGCTCAATGATGTTTTCCTTGACTCTGTCATCCGCCTTGTTGATAATGTCAACCAACGCTTCCGCCCCCTCAGGGGTCAGTTTCTCTTGGATAATTCTTGGTATAGCTATTACAGCCATAAGAATCCACCTCCAGAAGAAACTATACCACAAAATAATGCTCATGTCAATGGAATTTCTGATTCTATAACTCCTCAGAAAACCATCCAATGCCAGACTTTCAAGAAAGCGGATAATGATTTATCGCTTAAAGAAGGCAAAGAGGATGCCGATGATGGCTATTGTCTCCGTGGTAAAGTTAGACAATTAATGATGGACAGTGGGGTGTTTACGGGGAATAGTGATCACCATTCCAATAATAATGATAATAATCATCATTCCAAAAATATAGATGAGAGCTTCCATGATTATTCCTCCACTGATTTTAATAATGATAAGGCCCAAAGGGAGAGTAAAATAGTAGCTACTAATCCTGCCATTGTTGATAACAACTTGATGCCCAAACTTTCTTTAGAGACAATAACTCCTAAAATTAAAATGCCTGCTACTAATTTACCTAGATCAAATAGAGATTTGGATAGTTCTTTGCGTTGCAGTTTATTTAATTCCACATCTACAAACATATCAGAAGGTAAGTATCTTGTCAAGGATTATTCTTTTAAATCTGATTCATCCTTTGCGCAGAAGTCTATTGATCCTGCTAAGCCCAGAGAAGGAAAAACCTTCGCTGATGTTGTTGGTAATACTTCCCAAGAGCTTTGTCATGCGAAGAGATTTTTAGATGCTGCTAAAAAAGGGATTAAATTTAATTCA
>JAGUWZ010000032.1 GCA_020062065.1 Candidatus Omnitrophota bacterium | reverse complement strand
CTGGTTTTATAGACGATAATATAATAAACGAAATTTTAAACCGGATAAATATTGTTGAGGTAATCTCCGATTATATACCTCTTAAGCGTGCAGGCAGAAATTTTAAAACGACCTGTCCCTTTCATCACGAAAAGACCGCCTCTTTTATGGTTTCTTCGGAAAAGCAGATTTATCACTGCTTTGGTTGCGGCGCCGGTGGAAATGCTTTTAGTTTTCTTATGCAATACAAACGTCTGAGTTTCCCGGAGGCAGCAGAACTTTTAGCAAAAAAGAGCGGTGTTGTTTTGCCGCAAAACCACAAGATAGATTCAAAATCCTCAGGAATTATTACGCAGCTTTATAAAATAAATGAATTAGCATCGCAGTTTTACAGTGATTATTTAAATTCGCCGGCTGGCCATAAAGCCAGGGATTACCTTGTAAAAAGAGGTATAAAACAGGAAACGGCTAAATTATTTAAATTAGGGCTTGCTCCTGATAGCTGGGATGCTATTATCAGCCATTCCAGAGATAAGTCTATAGCTCTTTTGCTTCTGGAAAAAGCTGGTCTAGTAATTCCTAAAGAAGGAGGTGGTTATTACGATAGATTCCGAAACAGAATTATCTTTCCCATATCCGATGTAAACTCTGTGGTGCTGGGTTTCGGGGCAAGGGTTATGGATGATAGTCTGCCGAAATATATTAACTCCCCGGAGACACCGATATACATCAAAGGAAGAAATCTATATGGTCTTAATCTGGCAAGAGAATCCGTAAAAGAAGAAGATTTCATTGTGGTAGTAGAAGGTTATCTTGATTGTATTATTCCTTACCAGCTGGGTTTGCATAACATTGTTGCTTCGTTGGGCACAGCCCTGACCACGGAACAAGCGCGTCTTATAAAAAGATATACATACAATGTAGTTATGGTTTACGACCCGGATGCCGCAGGTCAAATAGCCACCTTAAGGTCTTTGGATATATTTATTGAAGAAGAGATGAATGTTAAGGTTCTTGCGCTACCCGAAGGATTTGACCCTGATTTATTTGTGCGCAAGAAGGGGATAGAGAGTTTAACCAATCAGATCGAGAAAGCAGAAAATTTATTTGACTACAAATTAAGGATATTAAGACAACAACATAATATTAATGAACCACAAGGTAAGGCAAAAATTGTTTCTGAGATCCTGCCAATGATAAAAAAGTTTAAAAATAAAATTTTGATTTCCGAGTATATTAAAAAACTCTCTCAAGAAATAACGATAAAAGAGCTATACCTATACGATGAGTTAAGTAAGGTAAAAGAAGAGAAACCTTATGCCTACGAGAATGTCCCTGTTAAAAAAGAAGGTTCAAATATTCATCCTACGGAGAAATTATTGATTAAACTTATGTTGGAGGAAACCAAGCTTATTTCCCAGATAAAAGACAGACTTGATCCTGCTGATTTTCATGATGAGACTACTACCAAGGTGGTATCACTTATGTTCGATTTAATTACTCAAGGAGAAGACCCCAAGACAAACTTGTTGATAAATTACATCGGCGATGAGAATATTTCGCAGTTAATCTGTGAATCGAGTTTTCTTCCAGAGGTGTCAAGCCAGGACAAGGAAAGGGTCGTCGACGATTGTATAGAACGTTTAAAGAAAAAAAGCCTAGAACTAAAAAAGCATCGTTTAGAACAAGAAATAAAAATGGCTGAACGTTGTGGCGATGAGGCAAGTTTAGACAGATTGAAGCATGAAATTAACTATTTATTAAAACAGAGGTAGGCCAAGATATGAAAAAGAAGACATATACAAAAGCATATACCAAAGAGGATGTGGAAAAAATTGTTGCCTTGGGCAGGCAGAAAGGATTCCTTACCTACGATGAGGTAAATGACCTTTTGCCTGAAGAGGTTTCTTCTTCGGAAGACATTGATCATATTTTTGACATATTAGGAAATGAAGATATACAAGTTGTTGAGAGCGAAGAAGAGACAGAAATTGAAAAACCAATCCAGAGAATTAAAGAGGGTGCCCTTAGCGAACAGATAAGGACAGAAGAACAATTTTTCCCATTGGATGACCCAGTTAAGATGTATCTCAAACAGATGGGTTCTATACCCTTGCTTTCGCGAGAGGAAGAAATAACTCTGGCTAAAAAGATAGAAGATACAGAGACTAAATTTAATACCGCAGTGCTTTCTACGAAATTCGCATACAACGAGATACTCTGGGGGGTTGAGAGAATTCTGGCCGGGGAAATGAATTTAGAAGAAGTTATAAAAGGTGACGTAACGACTAATGTAGGAAATATCCTTAAAAGATTTAAGAAAATAGCAGGGCGTTTAAAACGTACCCGCAGCCCTGAAAAATCCCTTAAGCTTTTGTTACAATTCCATTTTACAACCTCGGTTATCGAAAAAGTCGTATACAAACTTAACAAACTGGTAAAAGAATTGGATTATCTGGAACGCAACAATAAACACAATTCTGTCCGTAGACGAGAAATTTTGAATAAACTCGCTGAGCCAGAGCTAAAAATTAGAGAGAAGATAAAAATAATTAAATACGCGTATTTAAAATTTAATCATGCCAAAGAAAAACTTGTAGCGGCGAATTTAAGGCTTGTCGTCAGTATCGCCAAAAAATACAATAATCGTGGTTTATCATTTTTGGATTTAATTCAGGAGGGAAATATCGGTCTGATGCGGGCGGTGGAAAAATTTGAATATAAAAGAGGATATAAATTCTCTACCTATGCAACCTGGTGGATAAGACAGGCCATCACCCGCGCAATCGCTGACCAGGCCAGGACGATAAGAATTCCCGTGCATATGACGGAGACAATAAATAAAATTATTCGTTTTAGCCGCGTATTCTTACAGAAAAATGACCGGGAACCCAATCCTGATGAGATTGCGACAAAAATGAGGTTATCTCAGGATAAAGTAAAGGCAATCTTGAAATTTGCCCAGAAGCCGATATCTTTACAAATGCCAATCGGAGAAGAGGGGGATACACACTTTGGAGATTTTATTCAGGATAAAAAAGTGGTATCGCCTGCCAATACCGCCGTGAGGTCCATGTTAAAAGAGGAAATGAATTCTATTTTGGACACCCTTAATGAGAAAGAGAGGAAAATATTAACTTTACGCTTTGGTATAAGCGATGGATGTCCGCGCACTTTAGAAGAAGTGGGGAATATTTTTAAGGTAACCCGCGAAAGAATACGTCAGATTGAGGCAAAGGTTTTAAAGAAACTCAGACACCCTACTCGTTCAAGAAGACTGAGGACATTTCTGGATATGAGTCTTGCGCACGAAAGGGAGTTTTAACATAAAAAATGAGTCTTTTATTTCCGCTGGTAACAGGCGCAATATCGCTTTGGGGCGGATATTTCATCTATGGATTCTTGGTAGGCAAAATATTCCGGCTTAGAGACGATATTAAAACCCCCGCTTCTGAATTCAAAGATGATGTGGATTTTGTTCCTACCAATAAGTTTTATCTTCTCGGTCAACACCTTTCTGCCATTGCTGCTGCCGGTCCAATTGTAGGTCCGATTTTAGCCGGTATGTGGTTTGGATGGCTTCCTACAATTTTGTGGATAATTTTAGGCGGGATATTCATCGGCGGTGTTCATGATATGGCTACAATGGTCGCCTCGTTAAGACATAAAGGCAAATCTATAGCCGAAGTAATCCGGCAGAATTTGAGTAACAGGGCATTTATATTATTTTTATTGTTTTTGTGGTTTTCTGTTATTTATATCATTACCGCGTTCACAGATATAACCGCAGGCACATTTGTTGATCTCGAAAGAGGCGCAGGGGTAGCATCTTCTTCAATGATGTATTTGGGCTTAGCCATTGTAATGGGAATTACTTTAAAGATTTTTAAGCCACCGCTTTTAATCTCAAGCCTCGTTTTCTTGCCACTTGTCTTTTTATGTATTTATCTTGGGCCGTTTTTTCCCTTACGTATACCGAGTCTATTCGGTTTAAGTATTCATGCCTCTTGGGATATCCTTTTGATTATTTATTGTTTTTTTGCCTCGGTCATACCTGTTTGGTTACTTTTACAACCCAGAGGATATCTGGGTGGGTTTTTCCTTAGTTTTACGACCCTGGTGGCTTTTATAGGACTAGCCTTGGGCGGTTTCACACAAAATCTCCTCGTGCAATACCCGGCTTTTACTAAATGGGTCAATCCCCAAGGATTGCCTTTATTGCCCATACTTTTTACAACTGTAGCCTGTGGCGCCTGTTCGGGATTCCACGCTATTATTGCTTCTGGAACGACTTCCAAACAGGTCGCAAAAGAAACTGATGCCAGACTTATAGGTTTTGGTGGAATGCTTCTGGAAAGTTTTGTTGCGCTTATTGCCTTAAGCACTCTTTTAATTCTAAGCTTGGCTCAAATGGAGAAATTAAAAGACCCGAATCAGATTTATGCTAATGGCATAGCGGTTTTTTTAAATAGTTTAGGTATAAATAAGGAATTCGCTTTAAATTTTGCTTTACTTGCCTTTGCCACATTCGTTTATGACACTTTGGATGTAGCCACGCGATTAGGCCGTTACATTTTTCAGGAACTTAGCGGCTGGCGGGGAAAATTAAGTCCCTATATCGCCACGGCTTTGACATTATTGTTTCCGGCTGTATTTGTCACCCAAAAAATTACCGATGTAAAAGGTAATACTGTTCCTACCTGGAAAATATTCTGGACAGTTTTTGGTTCAAGTAATCAGCTCTTGGCGGCAATGGTTCTTTTAGGATTAAGTATTTGGATGTTCAGAAAAAAAATGAAATTTATGATTACATTGCTGCCGGCGGTTTTTATGATGATTATAGCGGTGATTTCGCTTTGCTTTATTTTACAGCCATGGTTCTACGCTGTTTTCTTTCAAGGAATAATCAGCGTTGACCCAATGGTAATCACGAGCATAATATTGCTGTTTCTGGCATTTTTCTTAGCCATCGAAGCTGTTCGTATCTTTGTTAATCCTTCCCGCAAGGCTATCGCAGAACAAGATTAAACCCCATTAGAGATAACGGCTAAATATCGGATAAATTTAGGCGATAATGTCGAGTTGCATGATTTAAACGCCGCAGAAAACGCATAGGTTGATAATTACCAAGATGATTATAGCTACTGATAGGAAATCTCCCCAGATTTTTGTCGTTGAAGCTTCAGCAGGCTCAGGAAAAACATATTCTTTGG
>JAGUWZ010000090.1 GCA_020062065.1 Candidatus Omnitrophota bacterium | reverse complement strand
TTCTTCAAATCCTCTTTAAAGCTATTAAAAACTTTTAAAGTTAGTTCCACATCAGCAAGGGCGCGATGTTCTTGTTCTTCTTTAATTCCCAGGCTTTCCGCGACATAAGAAAGTGCGTGACGTCCCAACTCAGGCATAAGCCGTCTGGCCATAGAGAGTATATCTACAACCACTATATCCTTTGGAAAATCCCGACCAATAATCTTTAATTCGCTATTAAGGAACCCTAAATCAAAAACTGCATTGTAGGAACACAGACAACTGCTCTGAATAAAATCCAGGAATCTGGGCATCACTGTTTCTATAAGAGGGGCATCTTTGAGCATATCAGAAGTAATTTTATTCACTTCAAAGGCGGCAGGAGAAAGAAAGCGGTGGGGATTAATTAAAGTCTGAAATGTAGCGATTTTTTCTTCGCCCTTAAATCTTATGGCTGCGATCTCCACGATTCTATCGCCTGAGCGCGGCTTGAGCCCTGTGGTCTCGGTATCGAAAATAGTAAATTCTATTTCCTCTATCAGTTTAGCCATCTTTTTAGTCCCTGCTTCTTTTAACAATGTAAGCCGGGATTAATCTTAGTGGATGATATGAGAGTTTTACCTTTTTTAGATTCTGTAGCCCAGAATCATCCATAATGTTTATATAGCGATATTTTTTTAAGTCTTCACAAAACCGGCGGAATATATACTGGCTCAAACCTTTAAAAGATAAATCTGCTATCTCAAAGAGGATGCAGAAAGTCTCTTTATTCAACTGGAAACCAAAACTAAACCCTTTTATCAGGCTATCTATCTTAATGACCCTGCCGATTAAATCCAAATTCTTATAATCGCGCAATAATACCTCTAGGCACAAAAAATTATCTCCAAGCATTCCTTTATATACAGGATCAACATCTTGTAATTTACGGCTCTTCATCCAATCCTTATAAAGTTGCAAGCACCCATCTTTATCATCGCAAGAATAATCCCAGTACTCAAAACTATAATTCTTGGTAAAATAGTTGATACAGCTGCGCTTGGATTTAAAACGGTTTCCTTTTAAACCTGCCAATGCGCTTCGCAAACAGAGATAGTCAAATGATTTATACCGACACTCATATCCTGAATCCTGGTAAAATACTCTCTCTTTCTCTTCAACATTCTCTATCCGGGATAGTCCAGGATTTTTATTAAATTTATCCATAATCCTAAAAACCTCCTGGGCTACTTCTGGTCTTAGGTTTTTACCCAGTGGCGGCAAATATAAAAAACAACCTATTTTATCCTGGAAGAACAAACAAAGATGATTCTTGATTATCGTCCAGTATATATCAAAGAACCTATTCCAGATATAAATATTCTCAAATGCATAGACGGACAATTCGTGGGTTGTTAGGTTTAGAAACCCTTTGAACAACTGTTTATCTTTAAGGGATAACCTGTTAAGTTTCACTGCGTTATAAACCACAAGTCATATCTACCCATTAATTTAGCCAATTTAACAACTATCTTTTTAAACGCAGATGAACGCAGATTGCACGCAGATTTACGCAGATGAAAAAGTTTTATCTGCGAAAATCCGCGTTGGATTTGCGAAAATCTGCGTTAATAAAATTGGGTTGAAATTATCATTTTACTAGTTATTAAATCTAATAAGTTCTCTCTATTGCTTATTGTCTGCGCGAGGGTTTAAATATCAAGCACTGCAAGGGCAAGCACTCCTTCATAATTCTGGATGAGATGAGGGTTGTCTTTTAAAAGATTAAGGAACCCCGGGTTTTTAATAAGGTTTGTTAAGCTTTGGGTGTAGTCTTTGAATCCCGGGGTCTTTAGGTTTTCTTTTATAAAAGCGCAGTTTAAATCCATTGCCAAAAATACTTTATTATTAACCCCGTTGAAAACAAACGGATAAAGCTGACATTCAAATGGCCTGGAGTGATAAATTTTGCATTTATTGTTTCTTTTATTTAAAAAGGCGCATATAAAATTCCCTTCTTGGGGGTCGGCTAATATACGGATTTTCTCTAATCTATTTTTCTCTTCTTCTAAAAGCTTCGGGGACCAGGCAGAATTCTCTTGACTAAATCTACAACACCCCTTACAACTCAAGCAATAATCTTCCGGAATAAGCTGTTTTAATTTAATCATATCTTGCAAAGCACAACCTTGCTCCCAACGAAGGTCTTGAGTATTTTGCAAAAATCGCCTTGGATGAATCTGCGATGCGGAATGAATGAAATAGGAAGGGAGTTTGAACCATGAGTAATTTAGTTTCTACTGAAGTAATCGCTATAAAGATTTTTGTTAGTAGATACCCACGGCCATGGCCGTGGGTATCTACCCTTCAGGTAGTCAGAGATGTCCATAACTAAATTTATCCAATTAAGTTACGATTCCTTGGTCTCATTGAGCCAATCTTGTTCATCAGCTTCGCTAGTATCTGCTGCTTCTAATTGAGCCAAAAGTTCCTTAGACTCTGCAGCCGGTAAAACTTGCACATCTTTTAATCTCTTTTCAATTGTTCTAGATTTCTTTGCTGCGCCTTCAATAGTGGTGCTTACAGTTTGCAGTTGTTTATGTGTTTTATCTAAGAGGTCGCCGAACTTGCCAAATTCATTTTTTACGACACCGAGCAAATTCCACACTTCGCCTGCTCTTTTTTCAATTGCAAGACTCCTGAACCCCATCTGTAAACTATTCAGCAATGCTGCAATCGTAGTTGGACCAGCCACAACTACCCTATATTCTCTCTGAATATAGTCGCAAAGTCCAGGGCGGCGTATTATTTCCGCGTATAAACCTTCGGTAGCCAAAAATAGTATACCAAAATCTGTTGTATTTGGTGGGTCGAGATATTTATCTCGCACATTCTTGGCCATCAATTTCACTGTATCGTCCAAATCTTTGCCGGATTTTTCCACCAAAATAGGATTGGCTTGTTCTTGGGCCTCTAATAACCGCTCATAATTTTCCCTTGGGAACTTTGCATCTATTGGCAACCAGACTACTTTATCATCCTTTCCGGGTAATCTTAAAGCAAATTCAACATTCTCTCTGCTGCCTATTTTAGTAACAACATTCGTTGAATACTGTTCTGGCGTTAATATTTGCTCCAACAAATTACCTAGTTGAATCTCTCCCCACGTACCTCTAGTTTTTACATTAGTTAATACCTTTTTAAGATCACCCACCCCATTTGCTAATGCCTGCATTTCGCCTAACCCCTGACGCACAAGCTCAAGTCTGTCACTTACTAACTTAAATGAATCTCCCAATCGCTTCTCCAGAGTAGTATGTAATTTCTCATCTACAGTTAGCCGCATCTGTTCTAATTTAAGCGCATTGTCATCCTGGATTGATTTCAATCTTTGCTCTACAGTACTGCGCATTGCTTCTAACTTCTGCTCGTTCATTTGCGTCAAGGTTATGAGCTGTTTCGAAAAAGTATCGAATTGATTCTTCTGGAGATTAACTACTTCTACGATTTTCGAAATGACTGAATCATTAGAAGCCTTTAAGTTATTTACAATAGCTTCCCGTATCTGTTCAAGTTTTTGCTCATTTAGTTCTGTCAATTTTGAGAGTTGATTGGAAAAAATATCAAGTTGATTCTTTTGAAGATTGGCTATCTCTGTTATATGTTTAGAGATAGAATCTCCGAAGGTCTTCGAAGAATTTGCAATTTCTTCTCTGAGCTGCCTGGCGTTATTATTGCTTTCTTCTCTATTTTTCGCAATTTCATCTCTTACATTAGATTCAAGCCTCAAGATATCTTTATCTATATTTTCTATCTTTTTAGCTTGATTCTCGCCTCTACCTAATATTATAAAAAATAAGATTAAATTTATAACGATACCTATAGTTAAGATTGCGATGACAGTAATTATGGTTCCTCCTTTTTTCCTCTTAATTTAGCCAATTTAAGAACTACCTTTTTAAACGCAGATACACGCAGATTGCACGCAGATATACGCAGATGAAAAAGTTTTATCTGCGAGAATCTCGCGTTTGATTTGCGAATATCTGCGTTAATAAAATTGGCTTGAAATTATCATTTTACTAGTTATTAAATCAGCTTTCTTAATTTATAAAATTTACAAGATAGGCACTCGCCTTATGGCTCCTGTATATCTGATATAATAATAAAGTAAGATTAAACATATTCTACCACCAAAAACTCTCTTTTCAAATCAATTCCACCCTCTCTGGACATTTTTTGATTTTTTAGTTTAGAAAATTTTCTCGGTTTCTTTATTCATATATCAAAATTTTTAAAAACCTTTCCTAAAAATATCTGCCTTAACTGCTGTAGTTGGCTGTTGGCTTCTAACCCAGCTAAAATATCTCTAAGCATTGGTTCAGTTAAGACGCAGGTTTCTTCTTGATGCCTTCCTAAAAACAGGTATTTTTGATACTTTTCGGAGATTTTCCGACGATGAGTATAGGGGGGAATCTGAAGACTGTGGTGTCAAATAATATTAAATGGACAAGGCACTATGCTGACACTTAACTGTCCGGCCGCAGTTGTAATCTATGGTTTGTAAACGATTCCGAACTACAAAAACCCCGAAGCGTCCCCTAATTCCCCTGCCAGGGTTCGCCTGAGCGTCAACAATGGTTCCCTACTTTACTGTGTTCGGAGAAATACGAACGGTTTTGCCATTTTCCCAAATTGCCAGAGGTCGGCCAGATTTTTTATGTCGCTCAACAACGCCGCGCACAGCTTTTTTTAAGGCTGCTTCGGCTTTATCCTGCAAAGACATTCTTTTTTTCATTTATCGCCTCACATTTTTTTGAACCGCCACAAATAAACCGCCGTTAATTACTTCTCTATGGCCATTTTTTCTTTTGGCAATCAATATGGGCTTTGTTTTTGAATTATCAAATAACATCCAAGAATCAAACAAAGATTCATACAGGTTGAAGAAATTATTTATACCCCGAGCAAATCTTCTACGCACATCTTCGGCAGGCACATGATGTCCACCTTCAGCAACTCTATCTTTAATACGGGCGATTGCTAACTCCGGGCTGGGAATCCAGAGAAAGAAAAGATGACAAGCATAACCTTTCAATTTTAATTTGGTAAGCAATCTTACATAAGATTTGCCAGACAATGTCGTCTCAAAAGCGAAATCAACGCCCCGTCTGGTGTATTCGTGGATTTCTTGCAATACGAGCTTGCCGGCTTTAATAGCTGCGGCGCGAGGCTTAAAGGGAGCTAACCCTTGAGCGATAAGATCGGTATTTACAAAATTCGGACAATTCACATAGTCAGGCAAAAATAACTTAGCAAAAGTTGTTTTGCCTGATCCATTCGGTCCCGCAATAATATAAACTGCCTTATTTTTCATCAACACACCGACTTTACACATAGCGAACCACCTCAACTAATTATCTCGTCAGGGTTCGCCTGAGTGTCAACTATGGCAGGGACTATTCTATAAGGTTCTAACTTTTTATGATGTCCTGGTTGATAATAAAATATCACAACAGATTGAGTAAGGCAAGTTATTTTAAGGACTGTCTCTCCCTCAATGCTTGTGCTGAAAAGTTTTTACTTTGCTTGCAAGCAGTGCCTGATGTAGCGCTTGCCAGAAGTTTTTAATGAGAGCTGGCTTTCTTACCCTCGCTCTTTCTGCTAAACGCGCTCATCCCATCAAGAGGGATTGGCAAGCGGATTTTTAACCCTATCCCCTATTGACCTTTGTAAGACTAAAGACATGGTAAATAGCTACTTCCTATAAGATACTTATCTATATAATGCGCCGCCTTTCTTCCTTCTGAGATTGCCCAGACAGCTAAGGATTGACCACGACGCATATCTCCGCAAGCAAATACAGCTTTTTGAGAAGTCATAAAGTTGGAATCGGCTTTCACATTTCCACAAGAATCTAATCCCAAATCAAGTTCTTCAATTAAGCCCTTTTTTTCAGGATGTAAGTATCCCAAGGCAAGAATTACTAAATCCGCATATATCTCAAATTCTGAGCCGGGAATTTCTTTCATTGCAAGACGACCTTTAATATCCTTTTCAAACTCTACCTTGATACAGAAAAGTCTTTTCACTTCGCCCTTCTCTCCAATAAACTTCTTAGTTAATACTGACCACTTACGCTCTGCTCCCTCTTCATGGCTAGTAGAAGTTTTTAAAAGCATTGGATATTTAGGCCATGGACAATCGGAAGGGCGATGTTCGGGCGGCTGAGGCAGGAGTTCTATCTGTATGACGCAACTTGCCCCTTGTCTATGTGCTACTCCCACACAATCAGCACCAGTATCTCCCCCACCGATAATTACAACCTTTTTACCTTTGGCATCGATTAACTGACCAACAGGAAAATTTTGGCCAGCAACTCTTCTATTTGACTGAATTAGATAATCCATAGCAAAATAAATTCCTTTCAAGTCCCTTCCTTCAATCTTTAAGTCTCGAGGAACACGGCAACCCCCGGCTAAACAAATCGCATCAAATTCTTTCTTCAATTTAGAAACCTTATAGTCTATGCCTACATTAATCTTAGTTTTAAATTCAATTCCTTCTTTCTCCAAAATCTTAAGCCGCCTTTCCAAAACCCATTTTTCTAACTTAAAATCAGGGATACCGTAACGTAAGATTCCGCCGATTTTGTCATCTCTTTCAAATACCACGACTCTATGGCCTGCACAATTTAATTGAGCTGCGCAGGCTAAACCCGCAGGCCCAGAGCCAATAACCGCAACTTTCTTTCCCATGCGCTTCTTAGGTAAATGGGCGGTAATGTAACCATTTTTAAAGGCGTATTCAATAATGGCTAATTCATTTTCGCAGATGGTAACCGGCTCATCGTTAATACCTAAAACACAGGCGTATTCACAGAGAGCCGGGCAGATTCTGCCGGTAATTTCAGCAAGATTATTCGTTGCTTCCAAAAGCTGGAGCGCTTTCTCCCATTGTCCACTAAACACAAAATCATTCCATTCCGGTATAAAATTGCCTATGGGGCAGCCCCAATGACAAAAAGGTGTGCCACAATCCATACAACGCGACGCTTGTTCTTGAGAATGTTCGCCAGTGCGTAAGATTGGAATCTCTCGATAATCCTTGATACGCTCATAAACTGGCCTGTATTCTCTGGCTTGCCTTTTAACTTTTAAAAAACCTCTAATATCACCCATCAGAAACCTCAGCCGGTTCCAACTTCACCTCTAATTCCTTGCCTTCTAATATTCGTTTATACTCTATAGGCATAACCTTGATAAATTTCTTAATCTCCCGCGCAAAATTATCCAGAATTTTTCCGGCAATTTGACTTTGAGTGTATTGATAGTGATTCCGCAATAGATTATAAATGTTCCTTACATCATCTACCGAGACCCCCTCTAATTCCACCATCTCCAAATTACATCTTTTTCTAAAACTCTTCTCTACGTCGTAAATGTAAGCGATCCCACCAGACATACCTGCGGCAAAGTTCCTACCAGTTTTACCTAAAACAACTACTCTGCCGCCAGTCATATATTCGCATCCGTGATCTCCAAGTCCTTCAACTACAGCCAAGAGACCCGAATTTCTAATACAAAAACGTTCTCCTGCCACTCCACGGATATAGGCCTCTCCGCATATCGCTCCATAAAAAGTGGTATTACCAATGATAATATTCTCTTGGGGTCTATAGTCTGCCTCTTTATCAGGATAAATTATAATCTTTCCACCAGATATACCTTTTCCAACATAATCATTAGCCATACCTTCAAGTTCAAAGGTAATTCCTTTGGCAAGCCATGCCCCAAAGCCCTGACCCGCTGCACCTTTAAATTTACAGCGAATTGTATCATCAGGCAGTCCTTCTTCTCCAAATAGCTTACAAATCTGACCGCTAAGCATTGCGCCAGTTGTTCTATCTGTATTCTTAATATCCAGTTCTATTTTAACGGCTTGCTTTTTTTCTAAGGCATCTTGGCATAATTGAATAAGTTTTAAATCCAAAACTTCTTCGATTCCATGGTCCTGCAAGATTTTGCAGTAGGTATCCACCCTTTTAGGCACCTTTGGTTTATACAGGATTTTTGAAAAATCAATTCCCTTTGCCTTCCAGGGCAGAATTTCTTGGTTGACTTCTAAAAGTTCGGTTCTTCCAATCATCTCATCAAGCGTTTTTATACCAAGGTAGCTCATAATCTCACGCAATTCACAAGCGACAAAATGAAAATAATTAACCACATATTCAGGCCTACCTTTAAATCTCTGTCGTAAAATTTCTTCCTGAGTAGCTATCCCTACCGAACAGTTGTTAAGCTGGCAGTGTCTTAACATTACGCATCCTAAGACAATTAAAACAGAAGTACAAAAACCGTATTCTTCTGCTCCTAAAAGAGCGGCTATTGCCACATCTTTGCCTGTGCGCATCTGTCCATCAGTCTGAAGCCTTACCCTACCTCTTAAGTCGTTTAACACTAGGGTCTGATGAGTCTCTGAAAGACCCAATTCCCAGGGAAGACCAGCGTGTTTTATAGAGCTCATTGGTGAAGCGCCTGTTCCTCCGTCTCCACCGGAAATTAAAATCGCATCTGCATGGCCTTTAGCCACGCCGACAGCAATAGTTCCCACGCCAATCTCTGAGACGAGTTTAACGTTGATACGCGCATGAGGATTTGTATTCTTTAAATCAAAGATTAATTGAGCAAGATCTTCAATGGAATAGATATCATGATGTGGAGGTGGAGAAATTAAGGTTACGCCAGGAGTAGTGTAACGAGTTCTGGCAATGGTAACACTGACTTTATGACCAGGCAGCTGCCCGCCTTCTCCTGGCTTTGCGCCCTGAGCAATCTTTATCTGCAATTCATCAGCATTAACCAGATAATTGGTGGTAACACCAAATCTACCTGAAGCAACTTGCTTTACTGCGCTGCGACTTATGTCTCCGTTAGGCCGAGGAAAAAATCTTGCCGGATCCTCTCCGCCTTCACCACTATTAGAACGCGCGCCCATTCTATTCATGGCAATGGCAATCGTTTCATGCGCTTCTTTACTTATAGAACCGAAACTCATCGCGCCAGTGGCAAAACGTTTTACAATCTTCTCCACAGACTCAACATCTTCAATAGGAATGGATTTTGAGCTCTTAAACTTAAGTAAACCTCGCAATGTCGTCGGATTGTCAGACTGGTTATTAATAAGTTGAGTAAATTCCTTATATTTTTTATAATCTTGGTTCCATACCGCATCCTGAAGAGCCGCAATACTCTCAGGATTCCATAAGTGAAATTCACCGTCTCTCTTCCACTGATATACGCCACCCGTGGCTAAATAAGGAACTTGTATTTGCCTTTCGGGATAAGCCTCTCTGTGCCTTAGAATACTCTCCTTGGCAATTACATTAAATCCCGCACCACCAATCCTGGATACAGTTCCGCTAAAACATTGCTCAATTACATCCTCATCCAATCCCAAGGCCTCGTAAATTTGGGCGCCTCTATAACTCTGTAGGGTTGAAATACCCATCTTAGAAAGAATTTTTAAGATACCTTTTTCTAAAGCTTTTATGTAATGTTTCAAAGCAGTTTTGATATCCAGGCCCAATCTTTCTTCTTTAACTATGCATTTAACCGCCTCATAGGCAAGATAGGGATTGATACAATCTGCTCCATAGCCGAATAAAAGTGCAAAATGATGCACCGCTCTGGGTTCTGCGGTTTCTAAAATTATCCCGATTTGCGTGCGCAAGGCATTTCTTACCAAGTAATGATGTACTGCGCCTGCGGCTAATAGACAAGGTAATGCGGCATAATCTTTATTTACCCCCCGGTCGCTTAAGATTATAAAGGTATAACCTTCTTTTATCGCCAGAGTTGCCTCTTTACATATTTTATCCAGCGTCTTCATAAATTCTAATTCTTTAGAGACTTTTCTGTCGGAGGGGAATCCATCTCTGGCGGAAAAAAGAGTTGAAATTGTTTTGGTCTTAAAACCCTTTTCTTTGAGATTAAGAATCTTAGCCAGTTCCTCGTTAGTCAGTATAGGATACTTCACCCTTAATTTGTGACAATGAATAGGCGTCTCCTCCAAAAGATTATTTTCTGGACCTATATAACTTTCCAGGCTCATCACCAACTCTTCACGTATAGGATCAATTGCGGGATTAGTAACCTGGGCAAATAACTGTTTAAAGTAGTCATAAAGAAGCCGGGGCTCTTTTGATAAAACCGCATGGGGAGTATCATCTCCCATTGAGCCCATAGGTTCTTGAGCATTTTCTACCATAGGTTTAATAATAAATTTTAAATCCTCGCGCGTATAGCCAAATGCTTTTAGCAAAGTCAAGGTATCTTCTTCATTTTTTTTCTTAAACCTAACACTATGCAGATGCTCAAGTTCCAGCATATTTTCTTTAAGCCAAACACCATAGGTTTTGCGTCTTGAGATTATTTCTTTTACCTCATTATCATCTACAATACGACCTTCTTCTGTATCAATAAAAAATATCTTTCCTGGCTCAAGCCTTCCTGAAATAAGGATATCATTGGGCTTAATATCTAAAACTCCTACTTCTGAAGCCATAACCACAAAATCTTTCTTAGTAACAATGTATCTTGCGGGACGAAGACCATTTCTATCCAAAACCGCACCAACACTGGTTCCATCAGTAAAAGCAATGGCTGCTGGTCCATCCCAGGGTTCCATTAGACAGGCATGGTATCGGTAAAAATCTCTGATTTTCTTATCCAAAAGTGGATTCTGTTCCCAGGCAGAAGGAATAAGCATCATCATCGCATGTGGTAAAGACCGACCTCCCAAAACAAGAAATTCAAAGACGTTATCAATGGTTGCCGAATCGCTTCCCCCTGGAACGACTATAGGAAAAATATTTTTTAGCTCTTTACCAAATAACTTACTTTCTAACCACCCTTCCCTTGCCCGCATCCAGTTGATATTACCCCTTAATGTGTTTATCTCTCCGTTGTGCGCTAAAAATCTAAATGGTTGAGCCAAATCCCAGGTGGGAAAAGTATTGGTTGAGTAGCGGGCATGGATTAAACAAAGAGCGCTTTTTACCTCCGGGTCTTTTAGGTCCAAAAAGAACTTCTCCAACTGTGTTGACATAAGCAGTCCTTTATAGGAAAAGGTGCGACTGGAAATATTGGTAATATAGAAATAGGATTTCTGTTTTAACTTTGATTGCCGGATAATATTTTCTGTCTTTTTTCTAATAATATAAAGTCTTCTTTCAAAATCTATTTGCATTTTAAGGCTTAAGTTTCGGGCAATGAAGATTTGTTCAATAACTGGTTCTGTCTCGCGTGCGGTTTTGCCGATGTCAGTATCATCAACTGGAACCCTACGCCAGCCCAAAATAGTTTGCCCTTGTTCCTTAATTATTTTAGAGAAAACATTTTTACAAAATTGACGCTCTTTTTTGTTAGGAGGTAAAAATACCAGGCCTGTGCCATAATCGCCTAAATTGGGCAGGTCAAACTTTAAGTCAGAAGCAACTTTTTTAAAAAATTCATGGGGAGTTTGGATTAAGATGCCTGCTCCGTCTCCGGTCTTAGGGTCAGCTCCAGTTGCGCCACGGTGTAAAAGACGTTTAAGGGCGTTTAGTCCCAAATGCACAATCTCATTTGACTTTTTGCCTTTGATATTACAAACAAAACCTACTCCACAAGCATCATGTTCAAAAGCGGGGTCATATAATCCTTGTTTTTTGGGTAAATGATAATATTTCATTGCTCTGTCTTCCATTTCTCTACATTAATTCCTATCTCTGACTCATCAACAAAGGAATACTTCCTTACGCAAGGCTTCAGAAAGTAGGTTGTAAACCTTTTTTTCATCTTCTAATACCAAAACTGTAATCATCTTCTGCTTAAATTATGGGCACAAAAATTTAAAAAATAATGTTGAGTTTCACAGATTCACCAGGCTGCCCAGCGAGATGATTACCTCGCATCGCCCAAGGAAGGCAAAATCTCTCTATTTTCTAATTCTCAGCCAATTTAACAACTATCTTTTTAAACGCAGATGAACGCAGATTGCACGCAGATATACGCAGATTTAAAGATTTATCTGCGAAAATCCGCGTTTGATTTGCGAGAATCTGCGTTAATAAAATTGGGTTGAAATTATCATTTTACTAGTTATTAAATCAGCTTAATTCTACTATTTTGATCTTCCAGGAAAAGTCTGATTATTAAAAAATCCCCCAGTGTTCCTGGTCCTTTAATCTCAATCTTGAGATAAGCTTATCGAGGGCTAACCAAATCAAAGTATGGAAAGCAGGTTATCCAACTCATACTTGGTTAACTGTATTCGATAATCCTCCCATTCTTTTTTCTTTAGTTCTATGAATCTGGTAAAAACATGTTCCCCCAATGCCTTTTTAACAATCCCGCTCTGTTCAGCAATAAGAATTGCTTCTCCTAAGCTATCAGATAGAGATTCAATTCCCATCTCTTTCCTTTCTTCAGGAGATAAATGATATAGATTTTTTTCTATGGGTTCAGGTAACTGGTATCCTTTCTCAATACCTTCAAGACCTGCATGAAGCATTACCGCAAATGTCAAATATGGATTGCAAGCAGGATCTGGAGACCTAAATTCTGCTCTGGTTGCTTTCTCCTTTCCTGGATGATACTCAGGCACTCTAATTAAAGCCGATCTATTTCTGCGTGACCAGGCAATATAAACTGGTGCTTCATATCCAGGAACAAGTCGCTTGTAGGAGTTGACCCACTGGGCATATATTGCGCTCATCTCCTTTGCGTGTTTTAGCTGGCCAGCAATAAATTTTTTTGCCACATCGCTTAAGTAATATTTATCGTCCTTGGAGAAAAAGGCATTTTTATCGCCCTTAAATAGTGACTGATGTGTATGCATTCCGCTACCATTCACGCCAAATAGAGGCTTAGGCATAAAAGTTGCATATACACCGTGTTTCTGAGCTATCTCTTTAACCACTACCCGATAGGTAATAACATGGTCTGCCATATTCAATGCATCTTGGTATCTCATATCAATCTCATGTTGGCTAGGACCTACCTCATGGTGGCTATATTCAATTTGAATTCCCATGGCTTCTAACGCAAAAATTGTGTCGCGCCTTAAGTCCGAAGCTCCATCAAGGGTAGTCAAATCAAAGTAACCACCTTTATCTAAAATTTCGGTTAATTGGTCATTTTTAAAATAAAAATATTCTAACTCTGGACCAAGATAATAATAATCAAAACCCATTTTCTTCATCCGCTCTAAGGCTCTTTTTAAGACATATCTTGGGTCACCTTCATAAGGCTTTCTATCTGGTGTTAAGATATCGCATATCATTCTGGCAACTGCCTTTTCTTTAGGCCGCCAAGGAAGAATATGAAATGTATTTGGATCCGGAAGAGCAATCATGTCACTTTCTTCAATTGATTGATACCCAGTAATTGATGAGCCATCAAATCCCATACCATTTTCTAATGCGCCTTCTAATTCACTGTCTGTAATAGCGAAACTTTTAACTTGACCCAAGATATCTGTAAACCATAGCCGGATAAATTTAACATCCATTTCTTTTGCTAATTTTAAGATTTCTTCTCTGCTCTTATTACCCATGTGTTCTTCCTCCTTTTCTTTGTAACATCCTATGTTATCTTATTTTCTTTTTTATATCACTGGCTAAAATAATCGCTTCAGCCACTTCATGCATGGTCTTACGGTGATCCATGCTATACCTTTGAAGTTTTTTATAAGCCTCTTCCTCTGTTAAGCCTTCTTCTTTCATCAAAATTCCCTTAGCCCGCTCAATTTTTTTGCGCGCCTCTAATTCCTCTTGGATAACCTTAGACTTTACCATCAACTCTGTATTTTCAATTGCCACTGCTGCCTGATTAGCAATGGAGGTCAAAATATCAATCTCTGTCTCAGTAAAATTATGAGGAGTAGATGTGTAACAATTAATAACTCCGATAACTTTACCCTTCACTGCCAAAGGAACGCATAAAAGAGAGCAGAGCCCTTCTTTCTTTGCAATATCTTTATATTTATATTCTTTTTCTTTAATCACCTCCTTAATAGCTATGGGTTTATTCTCTTTTGCTACTTTTCCCGCAATCCCTTCTCCTATCTTTAAAGGCGGTTTTTTGATATATTCTTCGCTTACGCTTTGCGTAGCCCTAATTACAATCTCATTTTTCTTCTCATCAATGAGCATTATTGAGCAGATGTTTGAACCCATCGCCTCTGCGGTCACCACAACAATAAGGCGAAGGATATCTTCTAAATACAAATCTGAAGTTATAGCTTTACTTATTTTTGATAGAGCCTTTATCTGCTCTTCAAAGGGCATACTCTCCATTGAACACCTACTTTTTTCTTTAGAGCCTTACTTACGCCATTCCTTCACAGAACCTTTTTAGATAATCTAAACAATGACGCACAACAGCAAACTCTTCTCTTATTTCTTTCGAATTATGGTCGAGTTCCCACTCTACCTGAGTATCTTCTAAAGCCCTCAGAGCATCTCTAACCAAACTCTTTACAATTGCTTTAGACCTTCTAAGTTATTCTGGCGCATTTGAGCTTCTATCTCATCGAGTGTTTTCTCTAACCAAATTTCATCTTTGGTCATTTCTTGTCGGCCTCTTCGATTTCAGAAACTCTTCAATAATAATTAGATTTATCTCAAATCAATCGAAGCGTAAAAAATAAAAAGGCGCTCTTCTGCCAAAACATTTGGCATAGAACGCCATTGTCCTAAAAAGAAAACGTCCTTCTTGGCAAACTTTGCTACTAAAAAAGATATTTTTATCCGATTCTTCTAACCTTGAAAGAAAGGACTACGAAATAAAAGACGCTCTTTCGAACGCCACCTTACTCCCTTTCTTTAAGCACTAACTATGTGCTTTATTTGCGAAAAAAAGTATACCATAATATTTAGACCTGTCAAGTTTTTTTTACTCTTCGAATTGACTCATATTAAATGTTACCCAAAATAAATTCTTAAGGTATCGTTGACTCATAATTCATGTTACCCGATAATATACCCTTATAAAGGGGGTGTATTGTCATGAGTCCACGAGCCAGAATGGAATATCTTGAGGCGATTTACCTAAGTGGGTCTCTTCATAAATAATGTTACGTATTATTTGTTGACTTTCACATGTAGTTGTGG
>JAGUWZ010000077.1 GCA_020062065.1 Candidatus Omnitrophota bacterium | reverse complement strand
TTTTTCTATCTTCTATCGAGAGATTATCTATTTCCATTTTCACTCTTATGCGTTCAAAATACAGCCTGGTTACTTCATCTAAGATATCATCCCGCAGCTCGACCATCTATACTTGAATTTGTAGTCAGTTGCAGTTCTTGGAGTTGAGAATCATAAGGAAGGGGAAATTTGAGAACAAGCTCGAACTCACCATTACTATAGATAGGTACTCTACTAACAAAACCTTCTAAAATTCTTCTTTTTTGGCTGATAGTTAGTTTTTTATCTGACTGGTAGATAAACTTAGCATATCTTAAAATGCTTTCTTGATTTATGCCTTCTGCGGCTGCTCTCTTGAAAAACTCAATCTTAATCTCTAATTCCCGTTTCTGTTGCTCAAGGCTTCTCTTTTCCTCAGTTAAAGAAATAAGCTGTGTTTTAAATTCTTCCTCGTTTATAATACCTCTTATACGTAAAGAGACGGCATTATCCTTATAGGAATTAAAATTATCAAGTTTCTGAATAACTTGTTTATATTCTTTTTGATATAGCTCGAGGTCGTTTAAATTAGGCGCGCTTGATTTTTCAAGAGCTTTCTTTATGCGATCGGGCATTCTCGCTATCTCCTGAAGAGTATTCCAGACTTTGTCGTTATATTCCATTAACGGGAATGTTTTCATTGTGCATGTGGGTTTAGATTTATCAAACCAATGCGCATAACGTGTCTTGCAACGATAAATCACGCGCCTCCATTTGCCAAAACTGGTGCTGCCTACTTTAAATGTATTATGACAAGAGGAACACTCCAGTATGCCGGTTAATAACTGAAGAGAATCAGAATCTACGCGTGAGTTTCTTTTCTTCTTTAATTTTTCCTGAATTAAATCGAAGGTTTCTTCGGAAATCAAAGCCGGATGCGCTTTGGGTATCTCGGTAAATATCTTTTCATCACGCCAGCGTCTTTTATTTTCTTTAGTATAGTAAAACTTGAATTTCTGATGAACAAGCGTGCCTTTATAGGTTGGGCTCCTTAGAATATAATGAATTGCTTGCATCCTCCAAGGCTTACCTGCGCGGTTTCTAAAACCTTGTTTATTCAACTCAGCGGATATGCGTTTAATACCATAATTCTTTGTTAAGAATAAGGAGATTATTTGCCTATAAATAGGAGATTCCTTTTCATTAACAACCAGATGTTTGTTCTTTTCTATATCAAAACTATATCCAAATGGTGCAGTTCGACCTCCCAATTCTCCTTTTTCAGCTTTTATTTGCCTGCCCCTGTTGGCACGCTGCAATATTTTTAATCTTTCCCGTTTAGCCAAAATGCCAAAAAGGTCGCTGATAAAATCATCATCTACATCCTCAAGGGATAGTTTTTGATAAGGAGTACCTAACTGAATATTATTCTCTTTAAAAACCCTCTTAATATAAGCTAAGTCTGCTAAGTCGCCTCTTGAAAGCCTGTCTTGGTCTATCACCCAGACAGCTTGAAAATTTTTCTCTTCAGCATCTAAAAGTAACTTCTGAAACTCTGGCCTATCGACAATTCTCTTTCCAGAGATACCGGCATCAGTATAAATTCCAATTAATTCATGTCCCTCTTTGGCGATACACTCTGTGAGAATTTTCTCTTGTGCAGTAAGAGAATATTTATCTACTTGCTCTTTACTACTTACTCTGGTATAGATTACGGATTTCATATCTTAAAAAATTCCCAGAAAAGTTTTAAGTAAATCATTTCAAAATCCTTTCTATTATCATCTCGATAATCTTCTTACACAACTCTTTAGTTCTAGCATATAGTAGTGTCTTTTTTTAATTCCATAAGTTGTCTCAAGAATTGCATAACCTCACTACTATTTTTTAAATAATATTGCGCATAGGATTTTTTAGGTTTACCCACAAGTACAGTCAATCCTTTGTTTTGAACTGCCTTAAAGGCATCTTCATCAGCTACATCATCACCAAGATAAATAGCCACAATCGGCTGGTCTCCTAAAATAAACGTTTGCCTGGCAAGAAGCCATTCCGCTACTCTACCTTTATTCCATTGCGCTGGCGGTTTTATCTCTATGACCTTCTTCCCATTAGTAACTTTTATTTTACCGCTTACCAAAAACGGTTGAATAATCTCTTCAATTATTTTCTTAGCCAATAGGTAGTCATTTCGGGTTGCCAGGCGATAATGAACGCTCAGTGTTACATTCTTATCCTCTACGAATAAACCCTTAATTTTTGACAGCCTATTAGATAGCTCCTCTTTTATACGCCTTATAATTGATTGTAATCTAGGCGAAATCTGGCTTTCAAACTTTATCTTAGGGCTCTCTATTTCTAATCCATGATTACCCACGTATACAATATTTTTTAAGCCAACTATTTTCTTGACATCGTTTAAAGCTCTTCCGCTTATGACTCCTACATGACAGCGGGGGTTGTTCGATAAATCTTTTAGCAGATTACGTACTTCTTCGGAAATAACCGCCTTATCCGGATAATCTACTATAGGCGTCAATGTGCCGTCGTAGTCTAAAAAAAGAAAAATATGCTTATTAACCAAAGTTTCTTTTAGTTTATCCCACTTATCGAATAAATAATCCATAAATTCTTTACAAATTCAATAAATTTAAACTTTTTTCAATGCTGTTAACTCCGAAATAATATTACCAGCCCAACGATAAACATTGTTTATTTTGATAATGCTACGCATATTCTCCATGCGTTTTCTTTTTTCTTCCAGTGGCATTTCTATGGCAAGCTTTATGCTATCAGCAAATTCTTCCATGGAATAAGGATTTATCTGGATAGCATCGATTAGTTCTTTACTGGCTCCGGCAAAACGACTCAAAATCAATGCACCATTCAAATCATTTTTTGTGGAAACATATTCTTTAGCCACTAAATTCATGCCATCGGATAGGGAACTTACAATACAGAGGTCGGCCAGCAGATAAAAGGGCCTGATTTCTTCCGGCGAAAAATGCCTCTTCAAATAGATTATCGGCTTCCAGTTTCCATCCAAGTGCTTCCAGTTCTTTTTCTCAACTAACTCATCGATTTCACCCATTAAATCATGGTAGCATTTTATGTGTGTACGGCTGGGGGCAGCTAATTGAATAAAAACAAATTTATTTTTATACTGAGGATATTTTTCTAAGAATCTATCAATTGCCAGGATTCTTTCAATTATACCCTTGGTATAGTCAATTCTATCCACGCCCAGAGCCACTATTTTATTATCCAGCTCAAATTCCTTACGGATCTTACTTATCTCATCTGTTTCTGTCTTGGAGACGCCTTTACTAATATAGCCATCGACACTAATAGGAAATACTCTAATGAATGTTTCTTTATTGAAACGGGTCACGCTGAATTTTTCTGTATCAACACGGGACTCAAGGAGCCTATTGGCAGTATCAAGAAAATTATTGCAGTGGCTCTGCACTTGAAAACCGATTAAGTCACAAGCAAGCATTCCTTCTAAAATTTGCTCTTGATAAGGACAAGTGGAAAAAACTTCTGGGTTTGGCCAAGGAATATGCCAAAATAATGCTAAATTTGCATCCGGGCGTTTTTCTTTAATCATCTTAGGAAGCAAAGTAAAGTGGTAATCCTGAATAAACACAAAAGGATTTTTTGCGGGTAGTTCTTCTAGAATACTATCAGCAAATTTCTGATTTACATTTTTATAAATCAGCCAATCTGATTCTCTAAAGATAGGTCTTGTATGGGTAAGGTGACAAAGCGGCCATAAGCCTTCATTTGCAAATCCGTAATAATAACCCTGTTCTTCCTCTTTTGATAACCAGACTCTCTTAAGGATGTAACGATTATCTCCTGGAGGTACTCCAAGTTTATCTTTTGAATTTACAAATTTTTTATCGGCATTACCACTTCCATGGGCAATCCAAGTTCCTCCACAGGCACCCATTATAGGGTCAATAGCAGTTACTACACCACTTGCCGGACGAATACATTTAGGCTTACCTGTACTTTCATCTATGATATGTATGTATGGCTCTCTATTTGATACCACAAATAACGCCTTTTCTGCTAGCCGTGCATGAATAAGATCGCGTAGTTTGTTCTCTGTCCATAACTCCTCTTTATCTAGGCGCTCGAATGCTTTGTCAGATACAATTTTACGGGCAATTCTTAAACTCAAGGCTACCTGCTCGACTTCGCTGGCGAGTTTCCCAAACTCTCCCTTTTCTTTAATAGGGTGCGGCAAATCAGTATCGCCTTTTTGAAAATACTGAAACCAATTAGTTAGCCGCTTGACAGGCAAGGTAAATATCTGCCTCTGGATTAAAAACATAATCAGCACTATTAATATCATTAAAATAATCAGAGATACGCTTATCCGTCTCCAGGATTCTGCCAATGTTGTAAAAACATATGAAGTGTCATATATAACTTCTGCTGCGCCTAATATATTGTTCTCGTCATCCATAACAGGTAGGATATAGCTATATACAGAATATTCCCTAAATTTTTCCAATGCCCCCCGTGGAACCTTGTTAGTTAGTATTTCCTTAAGATAAAATTTGTCTTTTTGGCTCCAGTCAGAAATTCTTTCAGTAAGAGCTAAAATCTTGCCTTCTTTATCGTAAATAACACCGCCTTGCATTCTTTCTCTTCTTTGAAAAGTCTCAACTAAGCGGTCAGCGCTTCTTAAATCGTTGTTTAATAAAATGTATCGTGCAGATAATTCTATACTCTCAGCAACGGCTTTGGCTTTTCTCTGAAGATCATCCATTATTTTTTTTTCTTCAAAGCGAACCTGTATTACGCCGAATACTGTAAAGACTAGGGAAACTATAATCAAAATGGGCAGGATAAATAGCAAGATTCGTCTCATTTACCTTATTCTCCGCTAAATATTATCTAAATTTACTGTTTATGTATTTTTCTTATTCTTTAATTTCTCCTTCACATTACTCAACATTACTCCACATTATACAACATTAAAAAGATTTATACTTTTTAGTTCGCTTTGACATAACTCCTTCATTTCAAATCACTTAACCCCTTTAAAATCCCAAAAATTATATCGCGTTCTTACACTACATTATTTATTTCTGGACATTTTGTAGTGTAAGCAATAATTTCTTTATTTTTACATCCATCGAAGGAAATTCCGCCTTAGCCTTATCCAACATCCTTAATACAGACTGGCGCCATTTCTTCGGCAAAGTCCGGAATAATTCTTGTATTTCTTCCTTATCAACAATTGTAGAAGTATAAATTGCCTGCTGCAGGTCTTTTAAACTTTTATCCAGTCTCCTTCTTCGGGAGGCAATAATAAGCTTATGAAGACAGAAACGGCTGGGCGCTGGAACTCGGATCTTCATACCGTTATCAGTAATCATGATTGGCTTATCGAGAAGTAATCCAACATGCCTTAAAGGAATAGCGTTAATACCGAGCTTGTTAACCTTAATGGCTTTATCAGTACCCTTCCCCTTTTCAGCAGTAATAAACTCAATCTTTAATTCCGCATTCCACAGATATAGCGAGCCATCGCTTTTGAAGTCTGCCTCGAAACCTAACTCTTCTAATTCTTTTATAAAATTTGCATGCTCTTTACCATGAAAAGGGGTGGGTATCAGAAAATCGATATCAGGCGTCCGCAGAGGAAAATTATCTACTCCAAGATGCTTTTGATATAACTTAAAACACCAGCTGCCGATCAGCTCAACACCTTCCTCAAAGAGTTTGTTATCGGCGAATACCCCGAGGATTTTGCCTATAAGATCAACCATGCCTTCTGCCTTCCGAACGCCTGATTATCCTCAATGCCTCATTGACCTTTCTTAATTCTACTCCCAGCGCCTTGCGTTCTTTTATCTTGCTTGCGACTTCTTCCGGCCTTCCCTTCCCTAAATATTTATGGACCACTCTATTACCGACTCTCTGCTGGAGATAATAATATTTTTTGCCGGCTATCATCCTCTCTTTTATGCTGCCTTTTGGCAAATTGGCTATTTTTTTCTTAATCTTTTCTCTTGCCTGGAGGTAGTACTCTTTACTTTCAGACAAAATCCCTTGTAATACTTTCATGGATATTCTCCTTTACACTACATTATAGCATAAAATTAAAAATGTAGTGTAAATTATTTCTCAAACTAAAACTTCTATTTTATCTGGCTCGAGAAATAACCACCAGTAAGCCCATCAAGGTAAGCAGTTATCTCCTTTATCCTAAGTTCCTTCTCGGCTATTTTTTTTCTATCTTCTATCGAGAGATTATCTATTTCCATTTTCACTCTTATGCGTTCA
>JAGUWZ010000034.1 GCA_020062065.1 Candidatus Omnitrophota bacterium | reverse complement strand
CATTGATTTAATTGTTACATCGCCGCCTTACAATGTTGATATTCATTACAATACTCATAAGGACGATTTGTCATACGAAGATTATTTGGAGTTTTCTAAAAAGTGGATTACTAAATGTTATGAATTAGCAAAAGACGACGGACGTTTTTGCCTAAATATTCCTCTTGATAAAAATAAGGGTGGCCAACAGTCAGTAGGCGCTGATATTACAAAAATCGCAAAAGACATTGGCTGGAAATATCATTCTACAATTATTTGGAATGAGGGCAATATTTCAAGAAGAACAGCCTGGGGTTCTTTTATGTCTGCTTCCGCCCCTTATGTTATTGCGCCAGTAGAAATAATTGTGGTTTTATATAAAAAAGATTGGAAGAAAACGAGCAGTAGTAAGAAATCAGACATAACTAAAGAAGAATTTATGCAATGGACTAACGGCGTTTGGAATTTTAACGGTGAAAGCAAAAAGAGGGTTGGCCATCCAGCGCCATTTCCAATTGAATTACCGAGACGTTGTATAAAATTATTTAGTTTTGTTGGCGATACTATTTTAGACCCCTTTCTTGGAAGTGGGACAACTCTTATTGCGTCTTTTTTAAATAATAGAAGGGGTATTGGCGTTGAGATAGATAAGGCATATTGCGATTTGGCAATTAAACGATTACAGCAAGAGGCAAAAATAAATCAAGCGAGCTTATTAACTACCCAGTTATGAAAAAGAAGAAAAAGAACAAATCAATTAGAGATTTACTTGTTGAATACTTTAAGGCGCACTCAAAAGAAGATATGCCTCATGGCCCAGTTGTTGATTGGGTAGAAGCTAAATATAAACGACTTTATAACACGAAACCAAGAGATACCTGGCGCTCAATTAGAAATCTACACGAGAACGGTTTTTTAATAAAAGTTAAAAAAGGAATTTATCGCTACGACCCTAATGCAGTAAAACAACGAGAATTAGAAGATTTTACACTAGAACAAAAAGAAGTAATTTTGAAAAGAGATGGTTATAAATGTGTTGTCTGTGGAAGAGGCAAGAAGGAAGGGGTTGAATTACAGGTTGACCATATCAAACCAAAATATCTTGGTGGAGAATCAACAATAGAAAACGGGCAAACTTTGTGCGCACAACATAACTTTATAAAGAAAACACTTAAACAGACAGAGACAGGAAAGAAAATGTTTGTTCGTTTGTATGAATTAGCAAAAAAAGAAGAAGATAAAGCATTATTGAAATTTTGTGCCGATATTTTAGAAACCTACGAAAGACACAATATAAATAGCCATATTATTTGGAAAAGATGAAATGAACTATAGGACCGAAATAAGAAAAATTTATAAAGAATTAAAAATGGCATTATCGGGCCCAAAAATTTAATTTCTTTTTACGGGGGTTCAAGTATTTAATCTTGGCAAAGAAACCCGATGGTAAAGAATCTGAACGGCCGCCAAAAGTACAGTGGAAAAGATATAAATAAATATGCCAACACAGAGAGAAAAAATAATTAAAAAAGCTTTGGAACTTCTGGAAAATCAACCCGATGGGCTTAGATATTCCGGGTTGATTAAAGAAATTAAAAACTCCTTACCAGAGATACCTAAAAACACAATTCGCGGCACTATTTGGAATTTAGACAAAAAAGTTAAACAAATTGCCAAACCTGAACGGGGAGTGTTTATATTAACGAAGTATTTATCGCAAGAAAAACAGACGGGGGTTTTAAAAAAACAAGCCTCAAAGGAGATTGCTGGAAAAATTATTGCGGAAATTAAAAAACCATTAATACCAAACAAGGGAAAATTCTACTCATTATTTGCGGATTACCTGGTTAATGATTTAGGAGAATGCACAAAGGCAATTGCTCTTGGTGGAAAAAAATTTGGTGATAAATGGGCAAGTGGTGGAATGGCTTACACGATGGCCTTAAAAGCCATTGGCCGCAAGGCCATGAGGGTCCGACTCCCTCCTTGCCCATTACCTCCGGACTATCAGAAACCTCAGAAAAAGGCTTGACCTAGGTATGAACTATGTTATACTTTAGTAGGAAAAGAGGGGATATAAAATGCGTAACACTTTAAAGATTGCCATAAGCTTACCCAAAGAAGATTTTTATAAATTAGAGCAAATCCGCAAGAAATTAAACTTTGGCCGTAGCGCCATTATAGACAAAGCCATCCGCTTTTGGTTAGACTACCGGGAACGAGAAGAATTAATTAAACGTTACCAAGAAGGTTACAGGAAAAAACCGGAGTCTATCCAAGAGATAGAAGCTTTTAAGCAGGCTTCCGCAGAAGCGTTTAAAGAGGAGAACCTACAATGAGGCGGGGGGAGGTTTGGTGGACAGAGCAGCCCGAACCTATTGGTAGGCGACCAGTGCTTTTGCTTTCCCGCGATGAGGCTTATGAGGTGCGCAATGCTGTTAGTATCGCACAAATAACCACAACCATTCGAAATATTCCTGTAGAAGTGTTATTAGAGAGAAAAGACGGCTTACCGCAGAAATGCGCGGTAAATTTAGATACTATTACTACTATCAGAAAAGCAATCCTTACTAAACGAATCTGCTCGCTCAGCGCAGAAAAAATAGAGCAGATTGATAAAGCCATAAAATTTGCTTTGGCCCTGGAATAATTTCTTTCTTCATACAAAAGGTATTAATTCGGGCGCTTAGCTCAGTTGGTTTAGAGTGTTTCCTTGACATGGAAAAGGCCACAGGTTCAAGTCCTGTAGCGCCCACTATAAACTGCGCATTACCCATATTATTAACCTTTGTATAACCAATGGACTATACACAGATGATCACAGATTAGAAGAAACAGACGATCACAGATAACTCTACGACGGTGTCTGCGATTATCTTGTATCTTTTTATCTGCGATCATCTGTGATTAAAACGTCCTTTAGAAATGCAAGATTTAATAATTGTTAGATTAAGAAAGATATGAAAAAAATCTGGGAAAGAATAGGGCCAATTTCAAAAGCAGGAAGAAAGTTTGATATTGAATTCTGGCAGGCGCAGAGCGCTGGCGCTCGTTTTCAAGCAGCATTTGATATGCTTAAGGATTATTATCAATTAAAAGGAAAAAGAATAAATGCCCATACCTTCAGATTACAAAAATCTGTTGAGCGTTTTAAACAAGCATAAAGTGCGCTATCTTATTGTAGGCGCTTATGCAGTAATCTATTATACTGAGCCCCGATATACCAAGGATTTGGATTGAGGCGGAAGTTGCGAATGCCAGAAGAGTCTATACGGCACTAAAAGAATTTGGAGTTCCTTTGAAAGCTGTGAAAGAAAAAGATTTTTTAAAAAAAACTATGGTTTACAAGATAGGCGTTCGCTTACGCTCACGCACTATCTTGTCCATAGGGGTTTTCCAACCCCTCTGGTGGTCGCTTCGCTCCCTGTCACCCCTTAAGAGGGGTGCCTGCACCCCTCTTAACAACACCCCAGTTGTATCGGTAAGATAAATATTCAATTTCCGATACAACAAATAGGGGTAGCGCCAGTCAGGGTAGATATACTTATGGGCATTTCTGACATTGAATTTAAACAGGCTTGGGAAAGCCGTAACGTTGCCACGCTTGAAGGTGTTAAGGCGAATATTATTGGATTAAAACAACTCCTCAGGGCTAAGCAAGGCACAAGGCGAAAAGTCGACACTTTAGATAAAGAAAATCTAAAAAAGCTCAGAAGGCACAAAAAAAGATAAAATATGGACCTGAATATTTTAAGGCATTCTTGCGCGCACGTAATGGCGCAGGCGGTAAAAGAGCTCTGGCCAGAAGTAAAGTTAGCCATAGGTCCTCCTATTGAAGACGGCTTTTACTATGATTTCGACACTTCGGCTGCGCTCAGCGCAGGTAAAAAAGAGGTGTTTTCCGACGAAGATTTAGTAAAAATCGAAGAAAAAATGGCCCAGATTATCCACAAGGATGAGCCATTCTTGCGTCAGGAAATTTCTAAAAAACAAGCCGAGGAATTGTTTGGCCAGCTAAAAGAAGATTATAAACTAGAGTTAATTGGAGATATCCCTGACGAGAAAGTTTCAATTTATAAAACTGGTGATTCCTTTGTAGACTTATGTCGCGGGCCGCATATAGAGTCCACAGGCAAAATCAAGGTTTTTAAATTGCTCTCTGTTGCCGGCGCTTACTGGCATGGCATAGAAACTAATCCTATGCTACAGAGGATTTACGGCACCTGTTTTGAAACCCGAAAAGAATTAGACGAATATTTAAAAGATGTAGAGGAAAGCAAACTGCGCGACCATAGGAAATTAGGTCCGCAATTAGAATTTTTCGATATCTATCAAGAAGATGCAGGCCCGGGGTTGGTATTTTATCATCCTAAAGGAGCGCTGTTGCGCAAAATCATCGAGGACTATGAGAAGACAGAACACTTAAAGCGCGGATATCAAATGGTTATTACCCCGCATATTATGCAGGCAGAACTGTGGAAGAGGTCCGGCCACTATGATTATTACAGAGAAAATATGTATACCTTTAAAATCCAAGAAAAGGAATTTGTCTTAAAACCGATGAACTGCCCGGGCCACATTTTGATTTATAAATCCAAGACACGCAGCTACAGAGATTTGCCGATTAGATTCTTTGAGTTAGGCACGGTTTACCGCCACGAAAAAGCAGGGGTAATGCACGGCTTGCTTAGGGTGCGCGGTTTTACCCAGGATGATGCGCATATTTTCTGTCTTGCTTCACAGCTAAAAGCAGAAATAAAAGCCATTGTCGAATTTGTCTTTGCGACCATGAAGGTTTTCGGATTTTCTAATATGGAGATCGGCTTAAGCACCAGACCCGAAAAATCTATTGGTTCAGACCAGGATTGGAAATTGGCTACAGATGCGCTTGATGAATCTTTGAAAGAATTAGATTTGTCTTATTCTCTTAACGAAGGCGAGGGGGCATTCTACGGTCCGAAGATAGATATAAAATTAAAGGATGCCTTAAAAAGGGCCTGGCAGTGTGCCACGATTCAATGTGATTTTGCTTTACCCAAACGTTTTGAACTTGAATATGTAGATGCCGACGGAAGTCTTAAACAGCCGATTATGTTGCATCGTGTGCTTTTAGGCAGCCTTGAGCGGTTTGTCGCCTGCCTGATTGAACATTATGCTGCGGATTTGCCTTTATGGCTGGCGCCGATACAAACAGTAGTTGTCCCACTGAAAGAGGATTTAGCTGAATATGCCTCAAAGGTGCGAAATATCTTAGAGAATAATGGGATAAGGACTGAAATTGATATGCGTAATGAGACCCTAAATAAAAGGATACGCCAGGCAGAGCTGGAGAAAATTCCTTATCTGTTAGTTTTGGGTGAACGCGAAGCAAAGACAGACTCGGTTAGTGTGCGTAAAAGACATGTTGGTGATCAAGGAAGCGCATCCATCAATGAGTTTATAGAAAAAATAAAAAGGGAAATAGAGGTCAAATGAAGACATAAGTTATGTCGCTGCGGCAAGTTAACAATAGCTTCATAAGTTATGTGCTCATTAAAGGAGGTGGTAGAGATAAAAAGATTTATACGTACAAACGAAAAGATACGCGTGCCTGAAGTGCGACTTATTGGTCCGGAAGGTAACCAGTTAGGTGTAGTATCTATAGAGAAGGCGGTAGAATTGGCTAACCAGTATGCCTTAGATTTAGTGGAAGTAGCGCCCCAGGCAAACCCGCCTGTCTGCCGTGTTATGGACTTCAGCAAATTTAAGTATGATCAGGAAAGAAAAGAACGCGAGGCCAAAAAACATCAAAGACAGAGTCGCCTGAAAGAAATCCGTCTGCACCCGAATATAGATGAACATGATTATCAGGTGAAATTAAGGCAGGTCTTAGGTTTTTTACAGAAAAAAGATAGAGTCAAGCTGGACCTTTTTTTCAAAGGTAGACAGATGGAACATATGGATTTGGGAAGAAAGATTTTAGATAGATTTATTATTGATACGCAAGGCCAAGGCCAGGTAGAAAAAGAACCTCTTTTAGAAGGCAGAATTATGACTTTTGTGCTTGCTCCCAAAAAAGGCAAGGAATAAACAGCTTATTTCACAAATAGTT
>JAGUWZ010000013.1 GCA_020062065.1 Candidatus Omnitrophota bacterium | reverse complement strand
TGTGTGTAATGTTATGACCCAGTCAGGCGAGACGGACGGCTACAGCGCATCAGCGCACTTAAAGAGTCTGATTGAGCACAGCCAGCCGCTGGTGACAGACTATTGTATCGTCAATACCGGGAAAATTCCTTCTAGTATATTGAAACGTTATGAAGAAGAAAAGGCTTATCCTGTAGTTAATGACAGGAAAAATATCGAGAATATGGGGTACCGTGTGATTGAAGATGATATCATCTCAGTTTCCGATAATATGGTCAGGCACGACCCTTTGAAATTAGCAAAGATAATTTTAGGATTCCTCGAAGAGATTTAGAGATACGATAGATATGGTTTTGGTCAAGAAGAAACTAATCGTAAAAAATAAACAAGGTCTGCATGCCCGTCCGGCAGCGCTGTTTGTGCAGATTGCCAATAAATTTGACTCACGAATAACAGTAGTCCGCGCTGAAGAAAAGGTGAATGGTAAGTCTATTATGGGTATTCTTAGCTTAGGCGCAGAGCAAGGCAGCCATATTATTATTGAGGCCGAGGGTAAAGATGCGGAAGTGGCGATATCGGAGTTAGAAAAAATTATAACTAAAGAGACACAAAAATGATTACACTTAAAGGCATAGCCGCAGCTCCTGGGATAAGCATTGCCAAGGCTTATAGAATCGGCAAGGAAGAATTTCTGATTCCCAAAGTTCCGATACGAACCGAGGACATCCCTCTTCAGCTCCAGCTTTTTGAAGAAGCCCTGATTGCCACGCGCAAAGAAATTATAGAATTGCAGAAGAAGATTGGTTTGGATATGGGGCAGGAAGAGGCGCAGATTTTTGATGCGCACCTCCTCGTTTTAGAGGACCGTATGCTTATTGAAGAGATAATCTCTCGGCTTAAGAAAGAACAGATAAACGTGGCTTATATATTTTCCGAAGTCTTAAAGAAATATATCGAGGTATTTTCCAAAATTGAAGACGATTATTTAAGAGAACGCACCGCGGATTTAAATGATGTGGGTAAAAGGATATTGCGTAATCTTCTGGGGAAAGAATATAAGGGATTAAAGGATTTGAAAGAAAAGGCGGTGGTGGTAGCACATGACTTTTCTCCTTCAGATACCGCGGCGATGAAGAAAGAAGTGGTGGTTGCCTTTATTACTGATATCGGAGGTAAGACTTCACATACGGCAATCATGGCTAAATCTTTAGAGATTCCCGCAGTGGTTGGTACGATGGACGCAACCTCAAAGATTCAAAGCGGCGATACCTTAATTGTAGATGGGGGTATGGGGATTGTCATTGTTAATCCTGATGAAGATACACTGCGTATTTATCGAGACCAAATTGAGAAATTAAAAGGGATATCGGAAAGGTTTTTGGCGGTAAAAGACCTTCCTGCTGTTACGCTTGATGGCAGGAATATCGAGATAGCCGCTAATATAGAATTACCCAGCGAAATTCCTTCAGTGAAAAGTCACGGCGCTAAAGGCATAGGGCTTTATCGGACCGAGTTTTTTTATATGAACAGAAAAGATGCCCCCACTGAAGAAGAGCATTTCCAGGCCTATAAGTATGTTGCTAGTGCTTTGCATCCGGATGCGGTGGTTATCCGCACCTTAGATTTAGGCGGTGATAAATTTTTATCACAATTTGAAATGCCCAAAGAGATACAGCCGTTTCTCGGATGCCGCGCGATTAGATTTTGTCTGGCGCGTCCAGATGTATTTAAGGTGCAACTGCGGGCAATACTACGTGCCTCGGCTTTCGGCAATTTGAGACTTATGTATCCAATGATTTCCGGAATCGAAGAGTTGCAACAGGCAAATGCGATTTTGGAGGAATGTAAAGAAGAGCTAAGAAGAGAGGGTGTCTCTTTTGATGAAAATATCCGAGTCGGTGTAATGATCGAGATTCCTTCGGCAGCAATGACCGCTGATCTTTTATCTAAGGAAGCGGATTTTTTTAGTATCGGCACAAATGATCTTATTCAGTACTCATTGGCGGTTGACCGCGCTAATGAGAAAATCGCCTATCTCTATGAACCGGCGCATCCAGCGGTGTTGAGGATGATAAAAAATATTATTGATGCTGCTCACCAAAATAATATCTGGGTGGGGATGTGCGGAGAAATGGCGTCGGATGAAATTTTTGCTTTGGTCCTTTTGGGTTTAGGTCTTGATGAGTTCAGTCTGTCCTCTTTGGCTATCCCCCAGATTAAATATATTATCCGCTCTGTAACCTATGCCCAGGCAAAGAATATTGCTAATGAGGTGCTTGGTTTGTCTACGGCTAAGGCTGTAGAGACATTTATGCAAGATAAACTTAGAGAAATCTTGCACTGAAGTAGAGATGCAATCAATATGAAGGTTTTAATTTTAGCTGCAGGTTACGGGACGCGTCTTTATCCGTATACCAAAAATTTCCCCAAACCTTTACTCAAGCTAAATCAGAAGCCGATTATCCAGTATTTGACAGATAAATTAGAGAACATAAACGACATTTCTAAGATTATTGTGGTGACCAACGGCCGTTTTTTTAATTATTTCCGGAATTGGGAAAAAGGCCTAAACAGCCGGAATAAAATTTGCATCGTCAATGATTTAACCCAGAGCCCAAAAGATAAATTAGGAGCTATCGCAGACACAAGCTTGATATTTGATCAGGAGGGATTTGATGAGGACTTTCTGGTTTTGGGAGGAGACAATTTTTTTAACGAACCGCTGGATAATTTTATTTTACAGGCAAAAATGAAAACACCGGCTGTAACTATCGGCATCTGTGATATTAAAAATAAACAGGAAGCGCGCTATTACGGTGTAGTTAGTTTAAACCGCAATAAAAGAATAGTCAGTTTTCAGGAGAAACCAGCTCATCCTAAATCGTCTCTTATAGCAATGTGTCTTTATTATTTTCCTAAAGAGACTCTCGTTTTGATAAAAAAATACCTGAATGACTC
>JAGUWZ010000162.1 GCA_020062065.1 Candidatus Omnitrophota bacterium | reverse complement strand
CTAGTGCTTTTTTTGTTCTTAACCGAATAACTTTTTCTGGAACTAGCGACTCCGGAGGATATTCCGAACAAGCCTTTAGAAAAAGATTTACAATGAGCAGCATTGATCGGCTAAAAGAGCTAGTGAGTGTTTTGTTAGAAACTAAGATAACTGACCTCGATTACGAGAAGGTAGTTAGTGCAGAAGGTAGAAATGTTTTTATATTTCTAGATCCGCCATATTATTCGACAAAAAACTCTGGCTTATATGGAAAGAATGGGCATCTACATAAAAATTTTGACCACGAAAGATTTGCAGATGTAATGAAAAGCTGTAGACAGTATTGGTTAATTACCTATGATGATTCAGAATTCATAAGAAAACTTTTTTCTTTTGCTAACATAAAAAGTTGGGATTTAACATATGGAATGCGAAATGTTACCGCCAAGTCTAATCAAATTGGAAAAGAGTTATTTATTGCAAACTATTCTTTTAAGAAGATAAAAAGGAAAGAATATTCCGAAGTTAGTTCAAAGTATTTGTTGCAAATATAAATCAAATATAGCAGTGTCTAAATTTCTGTCATATCGAATTAGCTGTATTAGTTTAATCTTGGGTAGATGGAATTAATTTAAGCAGCATATTGTAATTTTTACGGGTAACTTAACTTAATCGAGCAACGGAGGCGGCTAAATCACATTCGCTAGAATGAAGCTGCCAGGTTTCCGAGTGAATGGAGGTTTTAGTCAAAGCAACTTGAGTATTTTTAGGAATGGCGAATCCGCCGCAGGCGGAAATATTCGATACGGCGATGCTGTTTGAGGAGTATTTGCTAGAGCAAATGCGACAAGTTCAGCATCCGCCAAAAATACGAAAGACCTTTACGTCCCCGCCAAAGGCTGGGAAAACGGACTTTGAGCGAGAAAATCGACAGATTCATTAGATAACAATAAACCAAGATATGGGCTGTTAAATGAAAGAAGAGATATGAGAGGTAAGTTTATCACTTTCGAAGGTTCGGAATGCTCTGGTAAAAGCACGCAATCAAAACTCCTTTATCAATATTTGAAAAATAAAGGATATGATGTAATTTATTTGCGTGAACCCGGGGGAACCACGGTGAGCGAAAAACTGAGAAAGATTTTATTAGACCCTCAGAATAAATCTTTAACTCCTATGGCGGAATTACTTCTTTATATGGCCAGCCGCGCTCAAACAGTCAAAGAGGTTATTGCTCCGGCTTTAACCAGAGGCAAAATCGTGCTTTGTGATAGATTCTTAGACTCGACTATTGTCTATCAAGGATACGGATTAGGAATAAATCTGGCATTAATTAAATATCTCGGTAGGTTTGCTACAAATGCTATAAAACCGGATTTGACTATTCTTCTGGATTTACCGCTTAAAAAAGCGCTGGGCGGTATCGGCTTTAAAAAGGACCGCATTGAGAGAAGGTGGTCTTCCTATCATCTGCGGGTAAAAAAAGGATATCTTTTACTTGCTGCCGCCGAACCAAAGAGAATAAAGATTGTAAAACTGCAAGACAAAAAAGAAGAAACACAGAAAAATATTAGAGAGATTGTTTGTAGATTGCTGGTTAAGTCAAAAGTAAAAAGTCAAAAGGTAAAACCACAACCCAAAAGTTAAAACTTAAAAATTTTTAACTTGTGGTTTTGACTTTTGCGTTTTGACTTTTAACTTTTTATACGCTATGTCATTCAACGCGATCAAGGGCCAGAATAAGGCAATAGAGAAGTTGATAGAAGATGTAAGAAATAAACACATTGCCGGGGCTTATCTTTTTTGCGGCCCTGAAGGTACAGGAAAATATCTTGCAGCAAAAACTTTCGCACAGCTGTTAAATTGTTTAAACACTGATTTAGATTCCTGCGATAATTGCCTACCCTGCCTTAAAATTAAAAACAATCAGCACCCTGATGTGCATATTATTGATAACGGATATACCACTGAGATAAAGATAGAAGAAATTCGGCAGCTTCAACAAGATATAAACTTAAAGCCGTACGAATCAAGATTAAAAGTTTTTATTATCAATGATGCCCATAATCTGAATCCTATTTCTGCCAATGCTTTTTTAAAGACTTTAGAAGAGCCGCCCAAAGATAGCCTGATAATTTTGGTAAGCGATAAACCCGGCTTATTACTTAAGACAATCATTTCACGTTGCCGAATAGTAAAATTTTATCCTTTAGGCCGCGCAGCAATCGCCAAAGTTCTAAAAGATGATTATAGTATCGATGAAGACGTTCTTCATTATTTGGCATATTTTTCTGAAGGTAGATTAGGCGTTGCCCTTAGATTAAAGAATGAGGATTTAATAAGCAAAAAGAACCGGATTATTGATAGTTTTTCCATGGGTGCAAATTCGGGTTTGCAAAATTCTATCATACAAGATAAAAATGACCTGCATAGCAGTCTGCAGATATTGGCGGGTTGGTTTCGGGATATCTATTTAATAAAAGTTGGTATCCCCTATACCGAGCTTATCAATTTTGACCGTCGAGATACGTTGGTAAAACTGATGAATCGGTATACTTTTGGGGAATTGGATGAGATATTGAATTGTATTTGCGATTCATTGTTTTTTTTAGAACGTAATGTCAATGTTAAATTGTTGCTTTCCAATTTAATGCTGTCTTTAAAAAGGGATAATTGTATTTAACGTTTTAAACGCAGATGAACGCAGATGAATTGGATTTGCGAATATCTGCGTTAAAAAAACTTCTCATTATTTTTGCAAAGATCAATATTATGGAAAAAGTGGTTTGTGTAAGGTTAAGAGATACAGGAGGAAACTTTTTTTACAATGCCGCAGACTTCCAGGTAAAAGGAGGGGATTATGTGATTGTTGAACATGACCGCGGTCTTGATTACGGACAGATTATTTCTTTAAAGACCGAGATGGAAGTCAGGTCCAAACAGCCGATAAAAAAGATAGTGCGACTGGCAAGGGAGAACGATATTAAACAGATTGAGGAGAACAGGGCTAAATCAAAAGAGGCTCTTAATATCTGTTTTAAAAAGATTGAAGAGCATAAATTGGAAATGAAACTTGTGCAGGCAGAATATTCGTTTGACCGCAGCAAAATAATATTTTATTTTACTTCGGAAGGAAGGGTTGACTTCAGAAATTTAGTAAAAGACCTGGCCAAAATTTTTAAGGCCAGGATTGAATTAAGACAAATCGGCGTCAGAGACGAAACAAAATTTTTTGGCGGCTTCGGACCCTGCGGGAGAGAGCTTTGTTGTGCAACGTTCTTAAAAGATTTTGAACCGGTGACCATAAAGATGGCAAAGGAGGAAGGACTGCCTTTGAACCCGCCGAAAATCTCAGGTATATGCGGCAGACTCATGTGTTGTCTTAATTACGAATACGAAACGTATAAACTTTTATCCAAAGGTCTTCCCCGAGAGGGAGAAGATATAAATTCTCCAGAGGGCAAAGGAAAGGTTATTAGCGTCAATGTATTTAGGCGCACCGCTACCGTAGAGCTAGAAGACGGAAAGTTGGTGGAGATTAAATACAATTAAAAATAGATATGTCTAAAAAATTTTATATAACAACACCGTTATATTACGTTAATGCCCCCGCGCATATTGGCCATTCCTATACCACTATCGCGGCCGATACATTAGCCCGTTTTATGCGAAGCAGAATAGGCGGCGAAAATGTCTGGTTCCTTACTGGAACAGACGAGCATGGCCAAAAAATTCAAAAGGCTGCGGATTTAGAGAATTTAAGCCCGCTTGAGTTCGCAGATAAGATGGTTTTAAAGTTTAAAAACCTCTGGAAGGATTTAAATATTTCTTATAACGATTTTATCCGCACCACAGAGAAAAGACACGAAACCTGCGTACAAAAAATTCTGGAGATACTTTTTCAAAAGCAAGATATCTACGAATCAAAATACGAGGGCTGGTATTGCACGCCCTGCGAGAGTTTTTGGACAGAGTCGCAGGTTCAAGAAGACTTTATTTGTCCTGATTGTAAAAGGACTGTGGAAAGAATAGCGGAAAATAATTATTTCTTTAAGCTAAAGAATTATCAGGAATGGTTGATAAATTATATTCAGACTAATCAGGATTTTGTCCGTCCGCAATTCAGGCATAATGAGGTCTTGAGTTTCTTAAAATTAAATAAATTAACCGATTTGTGCATATCACGTCCCAGGGAGCGCCTGAACTGGGGCATATCTTTGCCTTTTAGCCCGGGACACGTGACTTATGTCTGGTTTGATGCCTTGATAAACTACATCAGCGCAGTAGGCGAGTTTGATGATAAAGGAAAATATCACTCCAAATGGTGGCCTGCAGATGTGCAGTTAATCGGTAAAGATATTTTAAGACAGCATGCGATATACTGGCCGATTATGCTCAAGGCGCTGGACATCGAGCTTCCCAGGACCGTATTTGCCCACGGTTGGTGGTTGATTGGTGATACCAAGATGTCGAAGTCAAGGGGTAATGTTGTTTCCCCCATTGATATATCTGAAAGATTCGGCGTTGACACTTATAGATATTTCTTGTTGCGCGATGTGCCTTTTGGTTTAGACGGTAATTTCTCTGAAGAAGCAATAATCAAAAGAATAAACAGCGACCTGGCGAACGATCTGGGTAATTTGGTTTATCGTACTCTCACCATGGTTGAGAAATATTATCAGGGTAAGATTCCCGAAGGTAATGCGCCAATCGCCGATTCCGGAATCAAAATAAAAGAAAGAATCAATACTTTAGTTTCTGAAGTTGAAAGTTGTTTAAAGCCATCTGCGGATTTAAATTTCAGCGCTTCCTTGGAGAAGATTTGGGAACTGATTAATATGGCTAACAAGTATGTTGAACAGACAAAACCTTGGAATTTAGCTAAAGAGAGTAAAACCGAAGAATTGAAAAGTTTTATCCGTTTGCTAGTAGATGTGCTCAGGACAGTTAGCGATGGAATCTATCCTTTTATGCCGCACACAGCAGAATCTATAAAAGACCAATTCGGGAAAGATAAGATTAAAAAAGGCGAACCTTTATTCCCGCGCATTCAATGAGCAGACCCTTGACAAAAATGGACATTTTGTCAAGGGTAGCAATGCGGCTTGAGAATTTTTTGCCTTCGCTAAAGCTTCGGCGGACAACCAACCTCGCAGTTTTCTTTAATTCAAGTAGTTAGCCTAAGAACTTAAATACTAGAGAAAACTGCGGGGTGTCTTCATTTATGTTAATTGACACCCACTGTCATCTTGATTTCCCGGAATACGATTTTGATAGAGACGAGGTTATTCTTCGGGCAAAAGAAAAGGGGGTGGAATATATCATCAATATTGGTTCAAGTCTTCAAGGTTCAAGAAGGGCGCTAGATTTATCTGAAAAATATGACTGTGTATATGCCACTTTAGGGATTCATCCTCATGAAGCAGATACATTTGAATTAAAACTACTGCAAGAATTAGAGTTGTGGGCAAAGAAAGAAAAAATTGTAGCAATAGGTGAAATAGGCCTGGATTATTTTTCCCGCCCCCCTATATTATGCCAGTCAGGATCCCCACTGCTATCTCATAGCTTGGCAGAAAAGAATTATTCTAAACAAGAGAATCAGCGTCCTTTGTTTGTTGCTTTAATTAAATTAGCCAAGTCATTAAATCTTCCTTTGGTAATACATTCCCGCCAGGCAGAGAAGCAAACCCTAGAGATACTCAAAGAGGCAATGCCGATAAAAGCAGTGGTACATTGCTTTTCTGGCCCTTTAGAATTTTTAAATGAGTGTCTGAGTTTAGGTTTATTTATTTCTTTTACCTGTAATATCACTTATAAGAAAGCTGATAATTTAAGACAACTCGTAAAGCTAACTCCGTTAGAAAAACTTTTGTTGGAAACCGATGCGCCCTTCCTGCCGCCCGAAGGATATCGCGGCAAAAGAAATGAGCCTTGGTTTGTACACATACTTGCCGAAGAGATTGCCAGGATAAAAGAGATTGAAGTAGAAGAGGTGGCAAAGGTTACCACTGATAATGCTAAAAAGTTTTTTAATCTGAGATAAATTCTATGGACTATCCCTTTAAGATGAGAAGCAGGATGAGCAAGAAAAGCCAGTTAATCGAATTAAGAATTAAGTTAGATGAGGCGATTACCTATGGGACGAAAACAGAAGCAAGCCGTATTGCCAGTGTAGGTTTAAAACTGGCGAAAACAAAAGCCTTGTTGTCAGAGATAGAATATTTTAAAGCACAAAAAAATATTCTTAAGAATAAATTTGTTACTGCGATAGAACATCTTGACGCGGCAATAAAATACAATCCTGATGACGGTGCAGCATATAATGACCGTGCCTTGTGTATGGTTGAGTTAGGTATAATAGACGAGGCTTTTTATTATTTTGATAAAGGCATCGAGGTTGAACCGGATTATGCTACCATTTATCACAATAAGGGATGGCTTTTAAATAATATCGGCCGCCACAGCGAGGCAATAAAGTGTTTTAAAAAAACCTTAAGCTTAGAGCCAAATAGAGCGGTAACCTATGATAATCTGGCAGACGCTTTGTTTAATCTTTCTGATTATCAGGGCGCTTTAGAGTCATACAAAAAAGTCCTTCAGTTATTAAAGTCAGGTTGTTGTAGCGCAATCAAAAAGAAGATTGTCGCACAGATAAAATCTATAGAGGCTAAAATTAGTGCATTGTGACATAAATTTCTACCATAGTCTTTAGTCCCGCGAAAGCGGCAATCCCAGAACTTCTGGGTCTTGAGGATCTAAAGTAATATAATTAAGCTGATTTAACAACTAGTAAAATGATAATTTCAACCCAATTTTAACGCAGATTTTCGCAAATCAAACGCGAGATTCTCGCAGATAAATCTTTAAATCTGCG
>JAGUWZ010000064.1 GCA_020062065.1 Candidatus Omnitrophota bacterium | reverse complement strand
ACCATATGAACCGTATCCTCTATCAACTTTTATATTATCTCCTTCTAAAATGCCTTTCTTTAACATCTGTATTAAAGGTCTGGCTGCCTCTTCAGCCCTAATTCTTCCCAAGGTTCTTACTGCTATAGTTAAGACATCACTATTATTATCATCATTTAATCTTTCCATAAATGGTTTTATTATCTCTGGGCTGTTACTATTTTCTAAAACCTTTGCTGCTACTGTACGAACATTATCATCGCTATCTTTTAAGGCTTTAAAAAGCAGTGACGTAGGATTGATTCCATTAATCTGAATTATTGCCTCTGCAACCCTATCAGAATCAGGCAGAGAACTGGAATAGAAACCAGACTCATATTCAAAGCGAAGTAAAGACTCTACAGCCCTTTTATCTTTTAGTTGAATTAAAGCCTCCAATGCTATTTCAAAATCGATTTCCCGCCCTTGCATTGCCTTTATAATTGGCATAACCGCTCGCCTATCGCCAATCCTGCCTAAGACTTTAGCAGCGAAGTCATCTCTCTCCATTTTCTTCTCACCAAAAGCCGAACTATCTGATGGCCCCCCTAAAGCGCTAATGAGAAAACCCACTGCAGGTCTACCTATGCTAACCAAAGCATCCTCATTGCGTTCATCGATTAGCTTCATTATGTTCACTTCTCTAATTTCCGGGCTTATGTTCTCTAAGGCTTTTGTAGCTGCTTCTCTAACCTGCCAATCTTTATCCTGGACTGCCTGAGTTAGAAAATCTATAACTTGAGGATTATCTAATATTCCTATTGTCTCTACAGCTTTTAGGCGGATATCAGTATCTTTATTAGAGAGAACTTTAGTTACAGCCCTAATTACACTTTGAGGATAATCTTTCCCAATTCCAATTAGGGCATCTTTTGCTAATTCTTGATAATTTGAATCATCTTCGTCAGTCAGCATTTCTATGAGAGGTGAAATGGTTAATTCTCCAATGCGCACAAATGCATCTGCAACTTCTCCTTTAAGTTCTGAATCAGCATCAAAAATCTTCTTCAATAATTTGATGTCCTCAGTATATCTTACCACGCCTAATCTATTTAAAGAAATGGCTACCTGTGAGTTTATCTCTGAATCATTCAATGCTTTAATTAACGGTTTTATTACTCTTGTATCTCCAGACCAACCTAATGCCTCAGCTGCATTTCTTCTTACGGTTACTTCTCTATCTCCCAAAGCTCTGATTAGTGACCCAACAGCTTCAGATGGCACAGATAGAGGTTCAACTACGCCATATCTTCCATAATGTGGAAATTCTCGTCCAACAAGTCTCTCTATGGCTGCACTTCTGACTTCTGAGGTTTTCTCTGAAAGATGCTTAGTAAGTGGATAATTTATAATCCCAGCAATACTTGAGAAAGTGATAATTAAAAACAATGCCAAGCCGCTTGCCGATAGACCCTTTTTCTGTCTTATAATGTATCTTAGTGTGGCTATAGAAGTCAAAAAACCTAACCCACCAAAGACTACCCACATAATTGTCCTATAGATATCTTCCAATGTTTTTATAAGAACATCTGTTGAGGGTTGGTATATATTGCTTAAAGCGCCGTAATCAGTAACTTTGTAACCTATATAAACCGTTAATGCGGATAAGAGAAAGATGATGCCAATTACCTCTTTGGCTATTTTTCTATTTCCTATCTCTCTTAATGTAAATGCTATGCCTTGAAAAAGTCCTTTTAGAGGATAGTAGATTAAAAATTTAACCATATAATAGGGAGACAAAAATGTATATTTTATAGCGTATCCAATGCCTTTTCCTGTATAAGTAACTGTCACAGCCGTTCCTTTTCCTATAGGCTTGGCGTTTTTAACCAGAAATCTAAGCATATATATTAAACCAATAATTGAACCTATTCCCACAGCGCCAAGACCTATTAATATTAATACAGTAACTGCTCCCTCTTTAAAATTCTCCCAGGCGGGATTAGGTTGCCTTGGCGGTTTGTGTATTGGATATTCTTCCCTGCGCTCCTCTATCTCTTTAACCTCTGGTTTCCTTTCTTCTACTGCTGGAGGCTGTTGGGTTTCAGAAGGTTCAGTTATTGAAGGAGGTGAGGGTGCTTCTGGTCTGATAGGTTTTGTTTCTCCTTCAAGCTCAGGTAATTCTATCTTTGGAGGAAGTTTAATTCTTTCCTCCTCTTCTTCTGAGCGTTCTGGTTCCACCTGTATAATATGCTCCTCAGGCACCTGTTCCTGTGCGCGCGTGGGAGGCGTAAAACTTAGCCATATAGACAATGAAATTAAACCTATAAGAAACATCCGAGTAGTTCCTTTAAACCAACGTCTAAACCAAGGAGGCTTAGATTTAATAGATGCTTCTTCTCCAATACAAGAAAGTACTTGCTTAGCTCTACTCGATTGTGGCTCTTTACCTGATTGAATAACTCTCCGAAGGTATTTAATGGAGCGTCGGTCTTTTTTTCCTTCTTGATATGCATCTATGACTTTAACTGTTCTCTCTAAAAATTCTCTGTCTTCAGAGATGCCTTCTTTAAGAGGCTGTACATAGCTCATTCTCACAGCATTACTTTCCTTATACACTCTATCCAAAGCAAGTATTTCCGGTAATAGTTTAAGAGCACGAGGATCGTAAATACCATAAAATGCCTCTCGGGCTAAACGTGCGGTTTCTTCGTTGTCACTTTGGGACTCTTGCAAAATAGACAAAATATCATTTGCAATTTCAGGATATCTATTTTCTGACTCCCTTAACATACTTTCACGCATGTCTTTATCACCGAAACGTCTGGCGAGCTCTTGCAAAATATCCAGGATTTTTTTGGAAAGATCGGAATTTCTATTCTCTAAATCCTTTTTAATCTCGTCTATATTAGACTTTAAGCGAGCTTCTGTCGCAGAAATTTTTTCCAAATATCCTTTCTTGATTAGTAAATCAAAAATCGCATTTCCCCTGTCTCCATGAAATGTTTTTCTAAATGTTTCTTTTGTAAGATTCCCACCGTATAGAAGAGCATCTTTTAGGAACAAGAACCCTTCTTCATCTCCTAACTGGGTAAGAGCCTTAGCAAGAAGAATGCAAGCCTTGAGAGGACCGTATCCTCTAAGAAGTTCATTTCTACCTTTCCTAGCTATGTATCTTTTGAATATTTCTTTTACGCCTGTTAGGGCGGGTTCACCAATCTCATTAACGATGCGGCGAAGAGTTTCTGATAATCTCTCCATATTAACTTCATAAACGCGCTGCCATCCTGCCGGGTCTCGCTGATACTGGTTTAAATATAATGAATCAGCAATTGGCATCATCAGAGAATTTAAAGTTCGTTCTACACCCATAGGGCTGCCAAGAAAACATAATAGCCAAGCGATCGAATTTAAAGTATCTTTACTATAGCCCACCTTTCGTTTAACCTCTTTACCATCATATCTAACCTCTCTAATATAGTAATAAGGATGAGAATAAATATCCTTAAGATAACTAACTGCTAAAGGTTTTATCTTTTCTAATTTTAAAATCCCCTCAATCACGGTCCTACCAATGCGATCTACGTATAACTGTCTTAATTCTTTTAAAATCGAATTATCAACTGTCTCAAGTTTTTTCCAAATCTCTAAAACTTCTTCCAATTTCTCTTTACTATAAAAACGTACATTGGGATCATCTAACCCGAGATCTCTAACAGCTTTCTCTATAAGGGTACGCACATTTTCCTTAGTAATAACAACCTCTGGTTTCTCTTCTTTAACTTCTGTTACCGGCTTCTCTTCAACGGGAATGGTGGGCGCTGCGGGTTCAGGAGATATTGGAGGTGGCGTAGGCTCTGGTGGCACTGTGGGTGGCGCGGGCTCTTCTGGCTTTCCTTTAATAATCTCTAAAAGTCTATCTTTCCAGTTTTCTAACAGGTCCGTCCTATCAATCGCAACGATATTCTCGACTATCTCTCCAAACATCTCAACAGTCTTTTCTATCTTTATTTCAAATAATTTTACACCTGTATTAGTCAATAATAAGTAATAGGGTGCTATATGAGTCTTTTTGAACTCCTCTGAACCTCTTATTTCTACGTCTATATCGATACTATCAAATGCGGGCTCCTCATCCACAGGCTTAAATTGCCAAATCATAATAACAGTTTTTTTGTAGTCATTTATAATCGCATCAATCATATTTACAGGGTAGATACCTAATTTATCAGAAGTTCTTTTTATCCTTCTATATCTAGAAGTTTCTCTCATTTCCGGCTGCACCTTCTCATCAATATAATGAAACTCCCATGGACGCAAATAAATACCTTCTTTGCTATATGCCTTAAATAGAGAAAGATACACATAATCATCTATTCCAAATTTTGGTTCTGGGCAAATTATAACTTTGTAGGGGAATGGAATCGTTGTTTTGTCTTCTAATAATGCCCCTCCTACCGCCGTAGCAAATTTATTTTGTGGTACTCCAAAAAATTCAAAAAGAGGTGGTCCTTTAAAACCACCTTTATCTGCATATACAGAGGATAACTCAATAACACTTTCAGAAAGAGATTTTCCAGAAGTATCCATAATGAATCCGGCATACTCTTCATCTTCACCTTCAACCTCTTCAGTTATAATATACTCTGCCCTTCCTTCTTCGAGGGTTTCAGCCCTCTTTATACTAAGTCTTCTAGTTAGTT
>JAGUWZ010000063.1 GCA_020062065.1 Candidatus Omnitrophota bacterium | reverse complement strand
TTATGACGGCAAAACAGTTAGCAGATTATCTGCAGGTTAATGAATTGACTATCTATAAAAGGGTGCGCTTAGGAATAATCCCTGTGGTGAAGATGGGTAGAGCCTTACGCTTCAAAAAAGACATCATTGATAAGTGGCTTGAGATTGAAAGCGGATGGGATCAGGAATTTGAGACCCTCTTAAGAAAAACCCAAGCATTTGGTAAGGAAGCAGGGATTACAGAACAAAAGATTCAGCGAGCGGTTGAAGAAGTAAGAGCAGCGGATAGGAGATAATTTGCTAAAGGTTGTCATCGACACTAATATTTTTATCTCTGGAGTTCTCGTAGAAGGAGGTAACCCTTCTCTTATAATCAAGTCCTGGAAGAGAACTCAGAAGTATCAACTCTTTGTTACAGAAGAAATCATTCAGGAAACCCTTAGGGTTATGCAGAGATTAAATGTGCATCCAGAAATTATTACAGATTGGGATAAAGCCATAAGAAAAAATGCTATTTCTGTGGTTCCTACGAGGAAAATCGAGGCCATAAAAGAGGATCCTTCAGATAACAAATTCTTAGAGTGCGCTCTTGAGGTACGCGCTGATTATATCGTTAGTGGCGACAACCATCTAAAAGGATTAAAGGAGTTCCAGGGAATAAAGATAGTAAGTGCCAAGGAATTCTTGGGTATTCTGAGCAGGGAGAGCTAAAGAAAGATAAAAAAACAAATAAAACAAGACCGTTTCTAAATATCCCTCTACACTACAACAACTTCTGACAGAACTGCCTCCACTAAAAAGAAAGAGATAATTTAGAAACGGTCTTCTTTCTGAAAGGGAGGTTGAGAAATGAACTATACAGGCGTAACTGCAATAAATGAAAAAGTAAAACAGGAGAGTGGTTTTATTATCAGCCTAAAACAGGAGATAGAAAAAGTTATTGTCGGGCAAAAATATTTAATTGAGCGACTCTTGGTTGGGCTTTTAGCTAACGGTCATATGCTTGTTGAGGGTGTGCCTGGCCTTGCCAAAACGCTTTCTGTAAAAACTCTATCTCAGGCGATAAATACCAAATTTCAAAGAATTCAATTTACCCCTGATTTGCTTCCTGCTGATCTTATTGGAACGCTGGTTTATAATCCTAAAGATGGAACTTTTACTACCAAAAAGGGCCCTATCTTTGCCAATATTATCCTGGCGGATGAGATTAACCGCGCCCCGGCAAAAGTTCAGAGCGCTCTCTTAGAAGCAATGCAGGAAAGACAGGTTACTATCGGCGAGAACACTTTTAAATTAGATGAGCCATTTTTGGTTATGGCAACTCAAAACCCTATAGAGCAGGAAGGGACTTATCCTTTGCCAGAGGCGCAGGTTGACCGCTTTATGCTAAAGATAAACATAACTTATCCAAATAAAGACGAAGAGCACAAAATCCTTAAGGAGATGAGTGTCACAGATAAGGAGATAAAGGTTTCTGCGGTGGTTGGTCCCGAAGATATCAAGCGCGCCCGAAAAGTGGTAAACGAAATTTACATGGATGAGAAGCTTGAGAAATACATTCTTGATATTGTCTTTGCTACCAGAGAGCCGGCTAAATATAAATTGAGCGATTTAACCAATTTGATTCAGTATGGTGCTTCTCCGCGCGCAAGCATTTATTTAACGCTTGCCTCAAAGGCTTATGCTTTTATCCAGGGCAGAGGTTATGTCATCCCGCAAGATGTTAAGTCCATCGGCCCGGATGTGTTGCGGCACAGGGTTATTGTCAGTTACGAAGCAGAAGCAGAAGAAAAGAATTCCGAAGATATTATAAAGAGAATATTTGATGAAGTAGAGGTTCCTTAATGATTCCCAAAGAAGTTTTGCAACAGATTAGGCGTATTCAGATTACTACCTCGCGTATGGTTACCGATGTATTTTCCGGACAATACCAGAGCGTGTTTAAAGGCCGCGGTATGGAGTTTGATGAAGTACGGGAATATCAGCCTGGAGATGAAATACGCTTAATTGACTGGAATGTAACCGCGCGCATGGGTCACCCCTATATCAAAAAATTTATGGAAGAAAGGGAGTTGACAGTAATGTTCTTGCTGGATGTATCTGGTTCTTCCTACTTCGGCACAGTTAATAAACTAAAAAGACAGATTGCCGCAGAGATTTGTTCAGTCCTGGCTTTTTCTGCAATTCGTAATAATGATAAAGTAGGACTGATTATTTTTACGGATAGAATAGAAAAATTTGTTCCACCTAAAAAAGGTGCAAGCCACGTATTACGCATTATCAGGGAGGCGCTCTATTTTAATCCGCAGGGTAAAAAAACAGATATCCCTGCGGCCTTGGAATATCTTAACAAGGTATGCAAGCGCAGCACAGTTACCTTTATTGTTTCTGATTTCTATGCGCAAGAATTTGAAAAGCCGCTCTCTATTGCCAACAAGCGACATGATCTGGTGAGTATTACCATAACCGACCCCAAAGAACTGGATTTACCTAATATTGGGATAGTGCAATTTGATGACCCTGAAACCGACAGGACATTTAATTTAGATACCTCAAATGAGGATTTGCGCCGCAATTTCCGGCAAAATGCCTTAAAGATAATAGAAGAGCGCAAAAAAATATTTGAGCGATTAGGAGTGGATAACCTAGATATACGCTGCGATATTCCATATAACCGCACCCTGTTTAAATTTTTCCGTATGCGGGAAAGGAGGTTACGTTAAATGCGCCAAGTTTTATTGACCTTTGCCTTGTTAATGGAACGCCCAAAAACAGCTTTTTTTCTCTCATGGAAACCATTTCTTTTTATTCCTTTAGCCATGCAAAGATTAATCATCTGCATTATTTTTTGCTTGGGGGTATTTTTAGCAAACAGCGGCAGCTCTTTTGCGGCCGGGGATAAGAAAAATAAAAATCCGGACATAGAGGCAACTGCTGCGGCAGATAAGCTTTCCATCCAGATTGGCGATAAAGTCACTTATGCGATTACGGTAAAGACTAAAAAGAATATTGAAGTGGAATTTCCGCAAATTCTGCCGGAAAACTTGGCTGGTTTTGCGATTAAGGATTTTGGCTCTATCACCAAAGGCCTTTTCGGGAATCGGACTTTTAAACAGTGGTATCTTTTAGATACATACGTAAGCGGGGAGCATAGGATTCCGGCAGCAGTGGTCAAATATCGCACTAAAGGACAAACCGATTGGCAGGAGTTAAGCGCAAACGAAGTGAAAATAGAAGTTAAAAGTGTCTTGGATGCTGCGCATCAACAGGATGATATCCGCGATATTAGAGGTCC
>JAGUWZ010000121.1 GCA_020062065.1 Candidatus Omnitrophota bacterium | reverse complement strand
TGTCCTGTCTAAAATTAAACAAACAGCGCGCCTGTGGCCCAATGGATAGGGCACCAGCCTCCGGAGCTGGGTGTGCAGGTTCAATTCCCGCCAGGCGCATTGCAATTAGAGAACAGGTCTCTAATTGCATAATCATAATCACATGAAACCAAGAATTATTTTTCCAGGCGCAATTTTTCATATAATCCAGCGAGCCGTAGGCAACGAATCTATATTTCTTGAAAATAGCGACCGAACATACTTTTTTCATATACTTAATGAAATTTATAAAAACTTTGGTATTATCTGTTACGCCTATTGCCTGATGGATAACCACATTCATCTTTTAGTAAAGGATAGTTTAGCTGACTTATCTGAATTTATGAAGATTTTATTTCAAAGGTACGCTCAATATTTTAATTTAAAATACAAAAGAATAGGCCATCTGTTTGCACGACGCTTTGAGGCAAAGTTGTGCCTTGAGGATTCTTATTTGCTCGCTTTATCGCGGTATATACATCTTAACCCTTTGAAAGCAAAAATAATTAAAGACCCTAAAGAGTATCAATGGTCTAGTTATAGTTATTACGTTTCTACGCATAAGAATTCGCCTCCCTTTTTAGATGTTGTATATATTCTTAGGATGTTTTCTCAAGATTTAAATGCAGCATACCATCTTTATGAAAAATTTATCTACGAGGGGATAGAAAAAGAAGAGGGATTTAATTACCCTGAAAATATTTATGATGTGATTGGAGATCCTAAGAAGCTATTAGAATTAAACTTCGGTATTCCTTTGTGGCTTGAAAAAATTATTACAGTTTTGGATTCTTACGCACCAGAAAAAATAAAGGATTGCAAGGGGATTAAAGACAGAGAGGGAAGAAAATACCTATTTAATAAACTACACAAAAAAGGTTTCAGTGTAAAAGAAATTTCGGAATTATTAGATTGCCATTATTCTACGGTGCTTAGGCAAATATGCGCTTAGAGACCTGTTCTCTAATTGCACATTGAAAATGAGGAAGAAAGTTGTTAGTGTTATTGGGGGTAGGACTTGTTCGGTTGAAGTGGAGCAAATAGCCCAAAATTTAGGCAAAAAGTTGGCAAAAGTGGCGGATATTCTGGTTTGTGGGGGCTTAAGTGGAACAATGGAGACAACTTGTCAGGGATTTAAGGCAGGTGGCGGTCTAATCATAGGTATTATACCAAGTTACGACAAAAATGAGGCTAATCCCTATCTGGATATAGTTATTCCTACAGGCTTAGGATTAGCGAGAAATGTCTTGGTTGTAAAGAGTGCTGACGTAGTAATAGCCCTTCCCGGGGAAGCAGGAACGCTTTCTGAGATTGCTTATGCTCTACAATTTGGTATACCTATCATCAGCCTCAATTCTTGGGATATTCCGGGAGTAATTAAGGTAGGAACAGTAGATGAGGCAGTTGAAAAAGCAAGGCAAATTTTAAATGAAGTTAAATCCTAAATCCAAAACCCTAAACTCTAAACAAATTCAAAGCTCTAAATTTAAAACTCAAAACTCATCTCTTTTTGAAGATGGGGAAGTCAGGCCTAGTAAAAACAAAAAAGTAGTGATTTTAGGTGGAGGCCCTAACCGTATTGGCCAAGGCATTGAATTTGATTATTGCTGTTGTCATGCCGCTTATGCCTTAAAAGAAGAAAGCATAGAGAGTATTATGATAAATTGCAATCCCGAGACGGTCTCTACGGATTACGATACTTCGGACAGGTTGTATTTTGAGCCCTTGACCATTGAAGATATTTTGAATATTATTGAGTTGGAAAAACCGCTGGGAGTGATTGTGCAGTTCGGAGGGCAGACCCCGATTAACCTGGCTGTGTCTTTGAGAAAAGCAGGTGTAAATATACTCGGGACGAGCGCTGATAGCATTGATATTGCCGAAGACCGCCAGCGTTTTAAAGAGATGCTGCATAAACTCAATCTTCTTCAGCCAGACAATGGCACTGCCTTTACTTTTGAGGAGGCAAGAGTTGTGGCCCAAAAAATCGGTTACCCGGTTTTAGTGCGACCTTCGTATGTTTTAGGTGGACGGGCTATGGAGATTGTCTATGATGAACAGACCTTAGAGGGTTTTATTAAAGAAGCAACAGAAGTCTCTGGAGAGCACCCGGTGCTTATTGATAAATTTTTAGAGGACGCTATTGAGGTAGATGTAGATATGATTGGTGATGGAGAGACCTTCTGTATTGGTGGAATTATCGAGCATATTGAGGAGGCAGGGATTCATTCCGGCGATTCGGCAATGGTTCTGCCTACTTATACCTTGTCTGTGGATATTTTAAGTAAAATTAGGGAAGCGACTTATAAAATGGCTAAGGAGTTAAATACCGTGGGCTTGATGAACGTGCAATATGCGATTAAGGATGAAAAGGTCTATGTGCTGGAGGTTAATCCTCGGGCATCGCGCACAGTTCCCTTTGTCTCTAAGGCTATCGGAGTAGCATTGGCCAAACTTGCCACCAAGGTGATGTTAGGGAAAAAATTAAAAGACTTAGGATTTAACCAAGAGATTATCCC
>JAGUWZ010000045.1 GCA_020062065.1 Candidatus Omnitrophota bacterium | reverse complement strand
CTGATTTTAAGAGCGATAAGAGATTCCTTTAGTGAAGATGTTACCAAATTAATCGTTGATTCAAAACCGGAATTCTATCGTATCCAGAGATTTATGAAGTCATTTGCGGGAGATTTAACCAGAAGAGTGGAATTCTACAGGGGAGATAATTTATTTGAGGAAAAAAATATAGAAAAACAGATTAATAAGATTTTTGAAAGTAAAATCTATTTTAAGTCAAAGGCCTATATTATTATTGAGCCGACAGAAGGTCTGGTGGTAATTGACGTAAATAGCGGTGGTTTTAAGGAGAAAATAAAACAGGAAGAAGCGGCATTCAAGATAAATTGCGAGGCAGCCATTGAAATAGCCCATCAATTACGCTTACGCGATTTGGGCGGTATAATCGTAATAGATTTCATTGACATGGAAAAAGAGTCTCACCGCAGGGAAGTTTTGCACGCCTTAAACCAGGCCTTAAGCGCTGACCGGGCAAAATACGATATTTTGGGGATTTCCAAGTTCGGCCTGGTAGAAATGACCAGGGAGCGTATCCACAATACCGTGCAGACGCTTGTTTATCAGCCCTGCCCTTATTGCGGGGGCGGAGGTAAAATAAAATCGCCTCTGACCATGTCCATTTATGCCCTGAAAGAATTAAGGAAATATTTGAAAAATAAAGCATTAAGAGAAGTAGGTCTTGCTTTAAATCCTCTTGTTGCGGATGAAATCTCAAAAGACAAGACAAACTTAAGGTTCATTGAGCGTAAGTATAAGGTAAAAATAAATTTAGTTTCCGATCCCGCCTTAAAAATCGAGGATATTACCATATCTTAACACAACTCTGTCCAAATCCTTGTCCAAACCCCAAAAACTCTGTCGATTTTATACTTGACCCGATTAATTTTATAAGTTATACTATGCTTTTATTATGGGAAGCAAATTAAAATATGGACCCTTCGCCGTCTCTACGGCTTTAGGGTCAAAATTTTTCTTCTATATTGATGTTTGGAAAAATTTTGAGGAGGCTATCAAATGTATGCAATAATTGAAGTTGGAGGAAAACAGCACAGTGTAAAACAAGGGGAAACAATCATTGTAGAAAAACAGGAAGCAGAGGAAACTAAAGTTATTACGTTGGATAAAGTCCTGCTTATTGCTTCAGATGATAAAATTGAGATAGGCCAACCTTATTTAAAAGGCGCAACTGTTATCGCTTGCGTATTAAAACATATAAAAGGCGAGAAGTTAGTATCTTTTAAATATCGGCGCAGGAAATCCTCTCATTGGAAAAAGGGGCACCGTCAAGAGCTCTCTCGGATTCAAATAAAAGATATTGTTTTTAGTTAGCCCGACCCACGCTTGGCGTGGGTGCCCCGCCCGTTAGCCAGTTAGCCTGTTAAACGGCTAAACCAGGCGAACAGGCAAACTGGGAACGAAAAATGTTTATTGATCAAGCTAAGATTTATATTAAGGCTGGCAGAGGCGGCAGGGGTTGTCAGAGTTTCTACACCGATAAGTTTACTCGTCGGGGTATCCCGGACGGAGGCGACGGTGGAAAAGGTGCGGATATAATTGTAAAAGCAGATAGAAATTTACGTACGCTTTTAGATTTTCAATATAAACGTCATTTTGTTGGACTTGGTGGCGGCCACGGCTCCAGCAAGAATAAAAAAGGCAGAGATGCCCCTGGGTTTATTATTCGTGTTCCTTGCGGTACAATTATAAAGGACGCAAAAATTAATTGTATCCTGGGTAGTTTAGATATTGACCAGCAGGAATTAATGGTAGCCCGGGGTGGTAAGGGTGGCCAGGGTAATCGCAAAAACCGTGAAGTTAGCCCTGGCGAACCGGGAGAAGAAAAGGAGTTAATTTTAGATTTAAAACTTATCGCTGACGTTGGAGTTGTGGGTTTTCCGAATGCCGGAAAATCCACATTAATTGCCAGCGTTTCTAATGCCAGACCTAAGATTGCCGCTTATCCTTTTACTACCAAATCTCCGGTTTTAGGTGTGGTGGGTAAGTTTGATGAGTCTTTCGTAATTGCAGATATCCCTGGTCTTATCGAGGGTTCTTCTAAAGGCAGAGGTTTAGGAGATAGATTTTTAAGGCATATTGAACGCACCAAAGTGCTTATTCATCTTATTGATATGGCTGGTGTTGAAGGCAGAGACCCTGTTTTAGATTATAAGACTATAAACCAGGAGTTAAAAGAATACAGTGGAGAAGTTGTTAAGAAGCGGCAGATTATTGTTGCCAATAAGATGGACTTAGAGACATCTGCGTTGAATTTGGAGCGTTTTAAAAAAATAGTTAAGAAAAAAGTATATCCTATTTCGGCCTTAGAGAAGACAGGTTTGGAGGAATTAATTGCAGCTATTAGAGAGAAGTTATAAAAGAGTTGTCATTAAAATCGGCTCAAGCCTTTTTTGGTCCGCTGAAAATAAACCTGATTCCACGATACTAGAAGGTATTTGCTGTCAGGTAACGACTGCGATTGGAGACGGCAAAAAAATAATTATCGTATCTTCAGGAGCAATTGCCCTGGGTATGGATTTGATGAATTTGAAATCCAGACCCAAAGAATTACCGACTCTACAGGCCATTGCAGCTATAGGTCAGAACGCCCTGATGAATAACTACAGCAGGGCGTTCCAAAAATATGGAATAAACTCTTCTCAGATTCTTTTAACCTGGGATGATTTTAATGACCGTAAACGTTATTTGAATGCTAAAAATACATTGCTGACATTATTAAAGATAGGCAGTATTCCGATTGTCAATGAAAATGACACTGTTTCTACCGACGAGATTAAATTTGGGGACAATGACCGTCTTTCTGCTTTGCTGGCGGCTCTTATTAATGCCGACCTTCTGGTTATACTTTCGGATGTGGAAGGACTTTTAGATAAAGACAAGAAGGTGATTAGAGTAGTAGACGAAATTACACCTCAAATAAAAACCTTTGCTTGTCCCACAAATAAAAAGACCTCTGTGGGGGGGATGGTGAGCAAGATTGAGGCGGCAAAGATTACAGTAGATTCAGGCATACCCTGTGTTATTGCTGACGGAAGGCAAAGGAATATCATTCTTTCAGTGATAAACCAACCGGCAAAATTCGGTAGTTTATTTCTCCCAAAGAAAGGGTTTGCGGAACGAGAACGCTGGATTGCCTTTGGGAGCAAGCCTAAAGGTAAGCTCGTTGTTGACGAGGGAGCCCAAAAAGCCCTGATGAATAAAAAGAGCCTGCTTTGCGTCGGCATAATAGGTAGTGAAAATATTTTTGAATCCGGAGATATTGTTAGTATCGTTGATAAAGAAGGTAATGAATTCGCCAGGGGCAAGGTGGGGATCTCCAGTAAAAAATTGGAAGAGATAAAGGGGAGACGTTTTGATAAAGAAATAATTCATCGGGATAATATCGTTATTCTCTGACATTGTTAACTGCAAATGAAAATATTCTTAAAAACTATGTTAGTGAGAATTGTAAAACTAATAAAATGATAATTTCAACCCAATTTTAACGCAGATATTCGCAAATCAAACGCAGATTCTCGCAGATAAATCTTTAAATCTGCGTATATCTGCGTGCAATCTGCGTGTATCTGCGTTTAAAAGGCAGTTCTTAAATTGGCTAATAAAAACTTCTCATTATTTTTGCAAAGATCAATAGTGTGATGGTTTAATTTCGTTAGTAGAAAGTATTCTCAAAATGGAAGATAGATGAATCTAAAAAAAGAACTTACGGATATAGCCAGGAAAGCTCAAGAAGCCAGTCACCAGGGATTAACCATTTCCACTGATACTAAAAACAAGGTAATTAGAGAAATGGCCAGGGCATTAGCCGCAAACAGAAATTTAATCCTGGAGGCAAACAAAAAAGATGTAGTAAAAGCCAGGAAGTCTGGTTTAACCTTAAGTTTAATCGACAGGCTTACATTGGATGAGAAGAGAATTAAACAGATGCATGATTCTCTCTTAGAAATTGCGGCTCTTTCCGATCCAGTGGGTGAGGTTATAAAAGCCTGGCGCAGGCCCAATGGTTTATGGATACATAAAATGCGCGTGCCCATAGGCGTAATTGCGATTATCTACGAGTCTCGTCCAAATGTCACCTCGGATTGCGTGGGATTGTGTTTTAAATCAGGCAACTGTGTAATCCTAAGGGGAGGTAGCGAGGCATTTAATTCAAATTTAAGCATTTACAATATAATCAGAAGAGTAATCGAGAAATCCGGGATTTGCGAATCTATGGTCAATATGATAAAGACCACTGACAGGCGCGCCATAGATGAGTTACTAAAAATGAAGGACTATATTGACCTGGTAATGCCCAGGGGCGGTGAAGCCCTGATTAAAAAGGTGGTTAATTCTTCTCGGATTGCAGTGATTAAACATTATAAAGGCATATGCCACGTCTATGTTGACGAATGGGCGGATTTGAATATGGCGGCTAATATTTGTTTTAATGCCAAAGTCCAGCGTCCAGGCACCTGTAACGCCATGGAAAGTTTATTGGTTCAGGGGGATATAGCCGTAAGATTTCTGCCTGGGATGATAAAAAAATTTAAAGAAGCAGGGGTAGAGATCCGTGGTTGTCCTCTTACACGTAAAATTGTCAAAGGTATTAATATAAAGATGGCGACGGAGAGGGATTGCCGCACCGAATATCTGGATTTAATTCTTTCAGTAAAGGTTGTAGAGGATTTGGATGAGGCAATTAGCCATATAAATAATTATGGTTCCCATCATTCTGATAGTATTGTTACTGAGAATTACGACAGCGCCCTTAAATTCTTAAGAGGCGTAGATTCCGCCTGTGTTTACGTGAATGCCTCTACCCGTTTTACAGACGGCAATCAGTTCGGTATGGGAGCGGAAATCGGAATTTCCACTGATAAGCTGCATGCCCGTGGTCCAATGGCCCTTGAAGAGTTGACCACGTATAAATATATGATATTCGGTAACGGCCAAATTCGCACATAATTTCAGCTTTTTTAGTCTTTAAGCTCTCAGCCATCAGCTGAGAGCTGATGGCTGAGAGCTGATAGCTGAAAATGAAAATAGGTATTCTTGGTGGCACATTTAATCCCATACATCTAGGCCATCTCATCTTGGCAGAAGAGGTAAGGGAAAAATTATCGCTGGATAAGGTTATCTTTGTCCCGACATTTCTTCCGCCGCATAAAGAAAACAGCGAGATAGCTTCTGCGTTCCACCGGCTGGCTATGGTAAAATTGGCAATTAAATCAAACCCTAATTTTTCTGTCTCAGATATTGAGATAAAAAGGCAGGGCAGATCTTATACTATTGATACTGTAAAAGAATTCAAAAAAAACTATCCGGATGACGAATTATATTTTATTACAGGTTCAGACCTGCTTAAATATCTGGATGAATGGAAGGATTTAAAACAGGTTACGAAGGCCGTCAGGTTTATTGTCGCCACCAGGCCAAGATACCCCTTAGAGAAAATTCCTTCTTATATCAAAACAGTGGCTATAAGGGCGGTTGATATTTCAGCGTTTGAAATAAGGAAGGCAATTAAAAAGAAACATTCATTCCGCTATCTGGTTCCTGAAGCGGTATTTAATTATATTAATAAAAATAAACTCTACTCTACCAAATTCAACCTACGCGGTTGAATCACGGTGTCTGGTCTATGAAAATTAAAATAGCCCCTTCGATATTATCAGCTGATTTTGCCTGTCTGGGCGAGGAAATAAAAAAGGTGGAATCCTGCGGCGCAGATATGATTCACGTCGATGTGATGGATGGACATTTTGTGCCTAATATCACCATTGGTCCGCTGGTTGTAAAGGATATACGCAAAGCCACTAAATTACCTTTGGATGTGCACCTTATGATTAAACAGCCGCAGAAATTTATCAATGCCTTTGTGGCAGCAGGAAGCGATATGCTCACAGTGCATATAGAAACAATATCAAAATTAAAAATTAAAAATTTAAAATTAAAACTAAAGAAAAAAGGCGTAAAATTGGGTGTATCCTTGAATCCCGGGACTGCCCTGATAAAAATTAAGAATATGCTTGATCTTGTTGATTTTGTTTTGGTAATGACAGTTGAGCCGGGATTCGGTGGACAGGATTTTATGCCAGAAGTTCTACCAAAGATAAAGAAACTGCGTGGTTTATTTGTCGGAGATATTGCCGTTGATGGGGGGATAAACAAAAAGACTTCACGGCAAGTGATAAAAGCAGGAGCGAATGTTTTGGTAGCTGGCTCATACATATTCAAATCAAAAGATTATAAGGAATCAATAACCAGACTTAAATGTACAGTGTAGGTCTTGAGATTAAATTCGGTACGGACGGATGGAGAGGGGTTATCAGCGAGGATTTTACATTTGAGAACGTCCAGCGGGTTTCTCAGGCTATAGCTAGTTACTATAGCCGTAGAGCGCAAACCACTAAGCGTAAACTGATAATAGCCGTGGGTTACGATAGTCGTTTTATGTCTGATAGATATGCCGGATTAGTCAGTGAAGTGTTGGCGCGAAATGGAATAGATGTTATTCTTTCAGACAGGGTTATTCCCACACCAACTTTAAGTTTTACGGTTAAAAATAGAAGATGTACAGCTGGTGTGGTGATTACCGCCAGCCATAATCCGGCTGAATATAACGGCATAAAAATTAAGACTGCCTCAGGCGGTGCAGCGAGTTTAGAAATTACCAAAGAAGTAGAGAAGTTAATTGAGGGAGCGGGGAGTTTTGCTTACGACCCCTCCTCCCGAGCCATGCGGGGGACCTCAAGAGCTCAAGTTGGAAAAATCAAGAAGCTGGATTTAACTAAGGATTATCTTAGATTTTTGCGCAGTTATATAGACTTTAAGAAGTTAAAAAGCGCAAGATTCAAAGTCTTGGTAGATGCCATGCATGGGAGTGGAAACAGTTTTATTGCCGAGGTATTGAAAGATACAAAGATAAAGCTGGAATTCCTGCGCGCTGATATAAATCCTTCTTTTGAGGGATTAAGGCCTGAGCCGGTCTTAGAAAATTTAAAGATTACGGTTGAAAGAATGAAAAAAGAAAAATTTGATTTATCTCTGGTTCTGGATGGAGATGCTGATAGGATAGCTGCTTTTACCGGCAAAACAGAATTTATTAATCCCCAGAAAATTCTGGGTTTACTTACGCTCCATCTTGTCCAGGACCGTAAGGAAACAGGCAGTGTGGTCAAGACAATAGTCGGCAGTAACCTGATTGATAATATTACCAGGAAATTAGGCTTAAATTTATATCAAACTCCTGTCGGCTTTAAATATATTTCTGAGTTGATGCTCAAAGAGGACATTTTAATAGGAGGAGAAGAGGCAGGTGGTATAGGTTTTAAGAATTACATTCCTGAAAGAGATGGGACACTCGCGGGTCTTTTATTACTGGAGATGATGGTTTACCACAAAAAATCAATGCAGGAAATTTTAAGGGATATGGAGAAGGAATTCGGCAGATACTATTATTTAAGAGATGAATTAAACCTGGGACCAACCGGGAATAGGCGTTTAGAATCCTTTAAGAACGTAAAAGAGATTTTAGGGAAAGCTGTTACCAGGATAGATGATTTAGACGGCCTGAAATTCATTTGCAGCGATGAAAGCTGGTTAATGCTGCGTATCTCCGGAACAGAGCCGATTATGCGCATATACGCGGAGTCCAGAAGTTTAAATAAATCGAAAAAACTGATTAAATTCGGAAAAAATTTAATTTTAAATGGAAAAGGCACTTTTTCAGTGGGAACTAAATACTAAAGAATTGTAAAACTAATAGGGAACTTTTTGTTAAATAAAAACTTCTCATTATTTTTGCAAAGATCAATAATGCTCTATAATATTGGCAAAATTTTTTTTACATTGTTATTCAAGATTTTATGCCGGCTTGCAGTTTTTGGTGTAGACAACATTCCCCGAGAAGGAGGATTTATTTTAGCCAGCAACCATATAAGTTATCTGGACCCCATAGTTTTAGGCGTTGCTTGTTCAAGAGAGTTAAATTTTATGGCCAAGGAAGAATTGTTTAAGCATCATTTTTTTGGCTGGCTCCTAAGTAGACTAAATGTCTTTCCTTTAAAGAGGGGTTCTGCTGACTTAAGAGCTATAAAAGAAGCGCTGCGTAGACTAAAGAACGCTCAGCCACTGCTTTTATTTCCTGAAGGAGGGCGGCAAAATGGCACAATACTGGGGCCGCCTCAAGCCGGGGTTGGTTTTTTAGCTGCTAAACTTAATCTGCCGGTTATACCTGCTTTTATAAGAGGAACAGAAATTGCCCTGCCCCAGGGAGCTAAATTTATTCGTCCCCATAAAATTTCTGTTTATTTTGGCAAGCGAATTATTGTAGAAAGGAGGCTGGCTTATCAAGACATTGCTTTTAAAATTATGGAAGCCATTAGTCATCTTTCATGCTCAAGATTAAATTAGCCAAAGGTATTGGATTTTGTTCAGGGGTAAAACGCGCTATAAACATAGTTGAAAAAATACTCACTCGCCATAAAGGAAAAGTATATTCTTATGGCTCGATTATCCATAATCCTTTAGTCATCCGTAGATTAGAGAAGAAAAATCTTTTTACAGTTAGTTCATTGGATGATGTGGAAGATTCATCGGTGGTAATCCTTCCTTCCCATGGCAGCCCGCGATTTATCAAAAATCTCGCCAAAAAGAAAAAAATAAAACTTATTGATGTAATCTGTCCTTATGTTTCTTCCGTGCATAAAATCTGCGCATCACTTTATAGAAAAAAGCTTAAGGTTGTTATTGTTGGAGATAGGACTCACCCTGAAGTAAAAGCTCTTGTAGATTTGGCGCCGAACGCCCGTATTATCGGAAACACAAACGAGATTAAGGAAAACGAATTTTCGTATAAAAAAATCGGGATTATTTCGCAGACCACACAGGCAAAGGCAGAGTTTTTCAAGATAGTGGCTAAGATCCTGAAAAAAAATCATAACCTATCGCAGGTACACATCTTTAATACCATATGCCTTGATACTTCCAATAGGCAGGAGGAGGTGAAAAGACTTGCAGAAGTCGTGGATACTTTGTTAGTTATCGGCTCAGGCACAAGCGCTAATACTAAAAGGCTTCTGCAGCTCGGCCGCAAGGTTAATAAGAAAACCTTCTTAGTTGAGCATGACAATGTGGTGTTGGATAAGATATTAAAGAATGCCCGGGATATTGGTATAATAAGCGGGGCTTCCGCACCGCAGTGGTTAGTAAAAGCAATTGTTAAGAAAATAAGAGAGGCCACCCTTGACACATAGTGTTAAGGGTCAAATTCGCAGACGTCCACCACGGAATTTCTCTGGTGGGGGGACTACTCATTTGAGGAGGAACGCTAAAAATGACAGAAAATACGACAAAGAAATCAGAACTTGAGCAGCTTTACAATGAGAGTATAAAGATAATTCAGGAAAACAAAATTGTCAAAGGCAAGATTGTTTCCATAAAAACAAAAGAGGTCTTGGTTGATGTGGGATTTAAGTCCGAAGGTATTGTTGCGATTGCTGAATTTAATAAAGACGAGGTAGAAATAGGCAAAGAGCTTGATTTTTTTGTTCAATCCATAGAAGACGAAAGGGGGTTAATCTCTCTATCTCATGAGAAAGCAAGATGCATGCAGGGTTGGGATACTATTGTTAAACATTCACAGGACGGCAGCCTCTTAGAAGGAAGACCTCTGAAGAAAGTAAAAGGCGGATTTTTGGTTAATCTGATGGGTATAGAGGGATTTTTACCGGCTTCACTTTCCGCCTTCAAGGGTGTTCAGGATAGAGATATTATCGGCAAGACATTTAAATTTAAGATTATCAAAATTAACAAGTTAAGGTATGGGGTAATTTTATCCCGTCGGGAAGCGATGCGTAAGGAAAAAGATGAGGTAAAAGGCAAACTCTGGCAGGAGTTAAAACCAGGAGAAATTTATCCGGGGACAGTTAAGGCTATAACTGATTTCGGCGCCTTTATTGATTTGGGCGGCGTAGATGGACTTTTACATATCACCGATATGTCCTGGTCTAGAATAGCGCATCCTTCTGAGGTAGTCGCTGTGGGCGACAAAATTGAGGTAATCTTGCTGAACTTGGATAGAGAAGGCGGTAAGATTTCTTTGGGCTTAAAACAGAGATTCCCGGATCCCTGGCAGGATATAGAGACAAAATATACCGTCGGAAACAAAATCAAAGCCAAGGTAGTAAGTATACTTCCTTACGGAGTCTTTGTGGAATTAGAAAAGGGGATTGAGGGATTAATCCATGTTTCTGAAATCTCCTGGACCAAGAAGATCAGCAATCCAAATGAAGTATTTGCTATCGGAGACATGGTAGAAAGCCAAATTTTAACTGTGGATAAGGCAAGCCGAAGAATTGCCTTGAGCATCAAACAATTAGAGCAGAATCCATGGGTTGAGGCTGAGTTTAAATACCCCGTAGGCACAACGGTTCTGGGCAAGGTAAAAGGTTTTACTAAGTACGGCGTATTTGTAGAGTTAGATAGCAATTTAGAGGGAATGATTCATATCTCTGATCTTTCCTGGACTAAGAGAATTGCAAACCCTGCGGATATTTTGAAGAAAGGGCAGAAACTAGAAGTTATGGTCCTTTCTCTGGACAGTCAAAATCAACGTATCGCTTTGGGTCTAAAACAATTACAACCAAATCCCTGGCCGCAAATAGCCCAGAAGTACAAGCTGGATACCGGTTTAGAAACAGAGGTGGTTAGTATCACGGATTTCGGTGTATTCGTCAAGATAGAAGAGGATTTGGAAGGATTGGTCTTTTCCAATGGAATAGAGCCGGAGCAGCTAAAGCAGTTAAAACCCGGCGATAAAATTAAGGTAAGGGTGACTAGAGTTGATGTTGAAGAGGGCAAGATTGGACTTTCAGCAAAAGTCTAACTGGAGATTTCAGTTATCAGATGGGTTAAAGAAAAAGCTGAAAGCTGATGGCTGAGAGCTAAAAAGCTGAAAAATATGGACACAAAATATCAGTTAGAAATAATAAAACGCGGCTTGGTTGATATAATTTCCGAAGAGGAATTAGTAAGGAAATTAGAACTTGCCAAAAGCCAGAACCGTCCTCTTCGGATTAAGGCAGGATTTGACCCTACAGCTGCGGATATCCATTTGGGGCATACTGTGCTTTTAAGAAAAATGCGTCAATTCCAGGATTTAGGACACGAAGTCTATTTTCTCATCGGAGACTTTACCGCCCAGATAGGAGACCCTACGGGTAAATTAGAAAAAAGAAAACAACTTACTCCAAAAGAAATAGCTTTAAACGCCCAAACTTACAAAGAGCAAGTATCTAAAATATTGGATTTGAATAAAACAAAAATTGTTTTTAATAGCCACTGGTTCGACAAAATGAAAGGGTTAGAGTTTGCTCAGTTGTTAACCCATGCTACGGCAAATAGTATGTTCGAACGCGAAGATTTCGACTCCAGGAGAAAGAAAAATAAGCCGGTATATATGTCGGAATTCATTTATCCGATTTTACAAGGGTATGATTCCGTCCAATTAAAAGCGGATGTTGAATTAGGCGGGACAGATCAAATTTTT
>JAGUWZ010000107.1 GCA_020062065.1 Candidatus Omnitrophota bacterium | reverse complement strand
TTTGCTTCTCTTGTTCCTTTTAATAGTATTATTTTTCGCAGGCAGATTAAAACTAGTGGCTTTCTATTACAATCAGGGGGCCAATTATTATGACAAGCAGTTATTTGATCAGGCAATCCTTTCTTTCAAAAAATCTATAAATATAAATCCCAGGGTAGCGGTTGTGCATTTTAGTTTGGCCAGCGCCTATATAGAAAGAAAAATGATAGATAAGGCGATAGAGGAATACAAAAAAACCATTGAGATTGAGCCGGGCTTTAGCAAGGCCTATCTACACTTAAGCCGATTATATTCTAACCGGGGGATGTATGAAGAGGCGCTTAATGAACTTAAAAGAGCCAAGGTTGTTTCTGGACTAAATCCGGATATAAAAAAGATGCAGGAAGAGGTCTCTTTTGAATATGCTGCTGATTGTTTGAATAGAAGTACTGATGCTTTTTTGGCGCAAGATAAACAAAAGGCCTACGCTTTATTGAATAGGGCAGTGCAGGTTAAACCAGACTTTGCTTATACCCATTATGTTTTAGCTCAGTTCTATTTTTTAGACCACAACTATAAAGCAGCAGAAGAGCATTTGCAAAAAACAATCGAGATTTCTTCGGAATTTTGGCTTGCCCACAAACTTTTAGGAGATATCTATTTTAATGAAGGAAAGATAGATAAAACAATCAGCCAATATAAGAAAGCAATTAGCCTAAATAATGACGACCCTGCTTTGTATAACGATCTGGGTATAGCGTTAATACAATTAGAGAGATATAACGAGGCAATTACTTATTTGAAAGAAGCATCCAGGATTGATCCCAATAATTTGAATATTCGTTATAGTCTGGCCAGTGTCCATCGCGATAATAGTCAGTTTAATGAGGCAATCTCAGAGTACCAGAAAATAGTTCAGAATAGGCCAGATTATCCGCATATCCATAATGACTTAGGAGATATTTATTATCACCTCGGCCTGACCAAAGACGCTCTTGAAGAATATAATAAGGAAATAGCTTACAGCAATGCCAAACTGTCTACTAACCCAAGCGATCCAATTATACTGAATAATCTGGCTTATGCGCTTAACGCGATAGGCTCAAGCGCAAGCGCAAAAGAAGCTGTGGCAAAGGCAATAAACTTACAGCCTGATTATCAGCAGGCTTATTTAACCCTGGCTAAAATATGCGAGAGAGAAGGGAAGCTTGATGATTCCATACTTGCGCTAAATAAAGCAAAATCTTTATCTGCATCTACACAGACAAATTTTATAGATAGGGATGTGGCAAGGCTGAGAAGAGAATTAAGCTTTTTTCCTAAGCCGTCTTTTCTTGTGACAGACACGGTTTATTTAAAAAATGGCCGCTCAATAAAGGGTAAGATAAAAGAAGAAGATGATCAAAAAGTGATTTTAGAGGTTCAACTCGGAAATGTGCTCGGCAATCTTACTTTTTATCGCGATACAATAGAGAGAATAGAAAAAATCAAAGCAGGCAAAACAGATTAAGTTTATGATTTATATTGTAAAAGAAATCTTATTTAAGCGAAGCCTGATAAAAGAATTGGTTCTCAAAGATCTAAAGGTCAGATATTCAAGGCCCCTTTTGGGTTTTTTTTGGGTAATTTTATCTCCTCTACTACTTGTGCTTATTTTCTATATTGTATTTTCTTTGTTCTTAAAGGTAAAGATTAGGGAAGCGCCTTTCTTGCTCTATCTAATGAGCGCGGTGTTTCCCTGGAACTTTTTTCAGGATTCGATTATGCGCTCAGCGACCAGTTTGGTGGATAATAAAAATTTAATCAGGGAATCTTGTTTTCCGCATTACTTGATTCCCATTTCAATTATTTTAGCAAACGCGATTAATTTCCTGCCATCTTTAATGCTCTTAATAATTTGTTCCGGCTTGCTCCTGAAGGGATTGTCTATTTTTATTATATTTTTGCCGCTTGTTCTGATTACGCATTTGACAATCACAACAGGATTATCAATAATGCTTTCTGTCCTGTATGTGAGGTGGCGGGACATAAGATTTATACTGGAGGCAATATTAGTTTTATTATTTTATTTAACGCCGGCTGTTTACTCCATTTGTTTGGTAAAGAATTCATTCTCGCCTTTATTATTTAAGGTTTATATTTACAATCCTTTTGTTGGCACATTAAATTTATATAGATCTGCGGTCTTAAGAGGTTTTTATAGCTTTATCCAAAAAGACCTCGGAGCCTTGCCTCTTGCGATTATACCGTTTGTTTTTGCGATTTTGGTTTTTTTACTGGGATTTTATCTGTATAAAAAAAACAAAGACATTATAAATGATTACCTCTCCTACTGAAACAACGCAGCTCAAAGTATCCGAGTTAAAAGGCATTGGAAAAAAATATCCTATTATAAAAACGTCAAGAAAAGATATTAATGTTGAATTTGAAGATTTCTGGGCACTAAAGGGCGTTTTTTTAGAGACTTATCAGGGCGAGGTTTTAGGAATCATCGGCAGAAATGGCGCGGGGAAGACCACGCTTTTAAATATCATTGCCGGAGTGCTCTCGCCTACAGAGGGAGAAGTTTCTCTAAAAGGTAACGTATTAGGATTATTTAACTTAGGCGTGGGGTTTCAGGATGAATTAATCGGCAGGGAGAATGTCTTTCTTAATGGCGCAATTATTGGCGCAAAAAGAGAAGAGTTGGCAAGTAAATTAAATTCTATAATAGAATTCTCAGAATTAGGTGATTTTATAGATATGCCGCTGGGGACTTATTCTCAGGGGATGCGTTTACGGCTTGCCTTTAGTATTATTACCAGCCTAGAATTTGATATTTTAGTCATAGATGAAGTTTTAGCTGTAGGTGATGCGCTTTTTCAGAGTAAATGTTTCCAGCGGCTGATGGATTTCAGGCGTTCAGGTAAAACATTAGTGATTACTTCCCAAAGTATGGATTTGATTGAGCGGCTTTGCGATAGAGTTGCGCTTTTAGATCACGGAAAATTACAATTTTGCGGGGATACAAAAGAGGGGGTTAATAAATACCGGATGTTATTAAATACAGAGAAATTTTTTGTCGGGCCTGGGCAAAAGAAGGAAGATACAGCTTTGGTAAAGGATACCAAAAAATGGACCGAGGATATTTCAGAATGGGGGCTTAAATTTGGCACTAAAGAAGTGGTGATAGATTCAGTAAAATTCCTGAATAAATTTGGTTTTGGCGTTAATCAGATAATCAGTGGCCAGGCCTTAAAAATCAAGGTCAATTTCACAGCCAAAAATAAAATTAAAGAGCCGCATTTTGGCATAGCCATATTCAGGAACGACGGAGTTTATTGCTATGG
>JAGUWZ010000114.1 GCA_020062065.1 Candidatus Omnitrophota bacterium | reverse complement strand
GTTGTGAGAGACGAATGTGTTGACAGGCAAGGGGTGATAAGATATAATAAATTTCTTAAATTATCAGAATTTTTGCAAAAAATGGAGGAAATTATGGTTAAAGAAAAAACAGAGACCCCAGACATATCTGATCGACAAAAGGCTTTAGAATTGGCCCTTGCCCACATTGAAAAACAGTTTGGGAAAGGTTCAATTATGAAATTGGGAGGCAAGGTTAGGGTTGATGTAGAGGTTATACCCACTGGCGCACTTACCTTAGATTATGCCTTAGGTGTGGGTGGGTTTCCTCGCGGCAGGGTAATCGAGATATTTGGCCCTGAGGCATCAGGTAAAACCACAATTACCTTAACCGCTATAAGAGAAATTCAAAAAAAAGGAGGCGTTGCCGCTTTTATCGATGCCGAGCATGCCTTTGATTCTACTTATGCCAAGAAAATAGGGGTGAATTTAGACGAGTTGCTGATATCTCAGCCTGACACAGGTGAGCAGGCATTGGAAATCACCGAGACACTGGTGCGTTCAAACGCGGTGGATTTGATTGTGATTGACTCTGTTGCCGCTCTTACCCCTCGTGCGGAAATCGAAGGCGAAATGGGTGATGCCCATGTGGGTTTACAGGCACGGCTTATGTCCCAGGCCTTAAGAAAATTAACCGCGGCAATCAGCAAATCACGCACGAGTGTTATCTTCATCAACCAGCTTAGGGAGAAAATCGGTGTGATGTTCGGTAATCCTGAAACTACTCCTGGCGGAAGAGCGCTGAAGTTTTACTCTTCAGTGAGGTTGGATGTTAGGAGAATAGCTTCCATTAAAGTAGCAGACAGTGTGGTTGGTGGGCATGTCAGGGTGCGGGTGGTGAAAAATAAGGTTGCTCCGCCTTTTAAAGAAGCGGAATTTGATATTTTGCATGATGAGGGAATCTCTAAATCTGCCAGCATAATTGATGCTGGAAGTAACTTAGAGGTGCTGCAGAAGTCCGGAACGTGGTTGTCTTTCCAAAATGAAAAAATCGGACAAGGTAGGGATGCCGCGATCAAGGCATTAAAAGAAAATCCGAAACTTCAGGAAAGTATAGAGAAAGAAATAAGGAAAAAGATGAATTCCGGTATTGAATAGGTCAAATGAAGCCCAGACTTACGGAGCAAAGCGAACGTAAGTCTGAGGCTGAATTAAACCCCTCACTCAGATACAGAGTAGTATCTCTGCGTAGTAACTGAGTGAGGGGTTTAATTCTCAAGACGCCCTTGACATCAAAGATAAGCGATTTAATAACTAGTAAAATGATAATTTCAACCCAATTTTAACGCAGATTTTCGCAAATCCAACGCAGATAGTCGCAGATAAATCTTTAAATCTGCGTATATCCGCGTGCAATCTGCGTGTATCTGCGTTCAAAAGGCGGTTCTTAAATTGACTAATCAAAGATGTCAAGGGCTACAATTTACGTCGCCTTGCTCCGTAAGTTGTCTGCTCATTAAAGGAGACGATAAAATATGAAGACTAAAAAACTATTTTTGGGTGTGGGTTTATTGCTGTCAGGAGCAATCTTTGGGTTTTTAATTTCCGCAAAACTTGATCTATTCTCGACTGCGCAGAGCCAGGGCGTAAAAGAGGATAGAATAGTTTTCCCATCTTCCTCTCTATCTTTTGAAGGTTTCAGGATGGAAGATGCGGTAATTAATGTGGCTAATACTACGGGTAAGGCAGTGGTGTCCATTAGCGCGGAAGTAACTAAAAAAATTGGCGGGGGAGTGAGGAGATTTTATTTCAGAACACCTGAGGGTCAATTTCCATTTGGAGAAAACGATCCATTTCGCAGGTTCTTTGATGATTTTTTCGGCGAAATCCCGCAGCGAGAATACAAACAAATGGGGTTAGGTTCGGGTGTGATTATTGACCCTGAAGGGATTATCCTGACAAACCAGCATGTAGTAAATCAGGCGGATAAGATAACCGTGATTTTGCCAGACGGTAGACAATTTAGAGGAGAAATTAAAGGAGAAGACCCTCGTTCAGACGTGGCAATCATAAAAATAAATGCCCGGAATCTTCCAGTTGCTACTTTAGGAGATTCAGATAATTTAAAAATCGGACAGTGGGTTGTAGCTATAGGTAATCCTTATGGTTTCGCTATGCAGAATCCTGAGCCCACGGTAACCGCAGGTGTAATTAGTGCTTTGCACCGCACGCTGGGAAAATCTCTTGCCAGAGACAAAGATTACAATGACTTGATTCAAACCGATACGGCCATTAACCCGGGGAATTCCGGCGGACCATTAGTTAATTTTAAAGGAGAAATTGTGGGTATTAATGTGGCAATATTTTCCACAACTGGCGGCTATCAGGGAATAGGTTTTGCCATCCCCATTAATAATGCCAAAAGAATTCTCTCACGCCTTATCGAAGGTAAAAAAATATTACATGGTTGGCTGGGCGTTAGTGTCCAGGATTTAACTGATGATTTGGTCGGATACTTTGGTTTAGCTGATAAAAATGGTGTTCTTGTGGTGGGAGTTCTAAAAAACAGTCCGGCTGAGCAGGGCGGGATTAAAGACAGCGATGTGATTAAGCAGTTTGATAATAAAGCGATTACCAATGTCAGGGAATTATTAAGTATTGTCGCTAAAACTGATGTTGGTCGTAAAGTTAAAGTGGTAGTGGTGCGTGATAAAAAACAGATGAGCCTAGATTTAGTGATTGGAGAAAGGCCGCAGGGTGAAGACTTGGAGGAACAGGGTATTGCTGAAAGTAAAACTATTACCTGGCGAGGTTTAGCGGTTGACGATCTGAAGTCAGAAAATGCCCAACAATTTAATATTAAGGAGAAAGAGGGAGTTTTGGTATTGAGTGTTGAACCGAACAGCCCTGCAGATGAAGCGGGCATAATCCCGGGAGATCTAATCTTAGAGATAAATAGGCAAAAAATAAGAAATGTATCTGACTATAAAAAAATAATCAGTGCTTTAAAAGGTGATGCATTAATTAAAGCAGGACGCGGTTTCTTCATTATAAAAGAAAATAGTGGAAAATAAAGCTAACTTAGCCAAAACCACAAGCCAAAGGGCGGTGGTTTGTCTTGCGATAGACAAAGCCAGAACTTATGCTTTTTCGCTGCTTAAATTTAGACTGCGCAGTCGCAAGGAAATCTATGAGCGTCTCAAACGCAGAAAATTTAGGGCAGGAATAATAAAAGAAACTCTGGATTTTCTTGAAAGCAAGGGTTTTATTGACGATGATAGCTTTGCCAAGGCCTGGATTACCAGCAGGATAAAGAGACCCTTGGGTTTGCGCAGGTTAAAGCAAGAGTTAGAGATAAAAGGTATAAACAAAGCGATTATAGATACGAAAATAGGAGAAATAAAAAATAATTACAATGAGGCAGATGTAGTCAGAGAGATTGCTGAAGCAAAATTTAACAAATTAAAAGCTATCAAGCCCCTGAATGCAAAGAAGCGCATCTATGATTATTTTATCCGCCGCGGTTTCTCGCCCGAGGTAGTTATCAATATAATTAATCAATTAACAAAAAATGAATAGCCAATTTAAGAACTATTTTTTAAACGCAGATATACGCAGATTACACGCAGATATACGCAGATTTAAAGATTTATCTGCGACTATCTGTGTTGGATTTGCGAGAATCTGCGTTAATAAAATTGGGTTGAAATTATCATTTTACTAGTTAATAAATCAGCTTAAAAAATGAAGACTGATGTTTTAAGAGATAAATTCCTGGAATTCTTTAAGTCTAAGAAGCATAAGATTGTGGAAAGTGATTCTTTAGTGCCCAAGGATGACCCCACGGTTTTATTTACCCCCGCAGGGATGAACCAGTTCAAAAAACAATTTTTAGGCTTGATTACGGATTTCCGCAGGGCAGCCTCATCCCAAAGGTGTTTGCGAACTGATGATTTAGATAAGGTGGGCAAGAGCGATTATCATCACACCTTTTTTGAGATGTTGGGTAATTTTTCATTCGGAGATTATTTCAAGGAAGAAGCAATTGCCTGGGCCTGGGAATTTTTAACCCGAGAATTAAAAATCTCACCTGAGAAACTCTGGGTTTCGGTTTATAAAGATGATGATCAAGCTTTTAATATCTGGAAAGATAAAATAAAGGTCCCGCTTAACAAAATTTTGAAATTGGGCGATAGAGAGAATTTCTGGCCTTCTTCTGCCAAGGAAAAAGGTCCTAATGGACCCTGTGGTCCATGCTCTGAAATATTCTTTGACCAGGGCATTGATAAAGGTTGCAAGGAGCCTAATTGCTCTCCTGTATGTGACTGCGGCAGATTTATTGAGGTTTGGAATCTTGTTTTTACCCAGTTCAACAGAAAGGACGGTGCTATATTAGAGCCGTTACCCCAGAAGAATATTGATACAGGTATGGGTTTGGAAAGACTGGCTGCGGTGATGCAGGAAGTCTCCAATAATTTTGAGACGGATTTATTTAAGCCTTTGCTAAATCAAATAGCCGCAGGCTGCAAGCCGCAGGCCGCAGCTAAAAACAAAGAATTGCTTTATGCGCTGGCTGATCATCTCCGGGCAATTGTTTTTTCCATTTATGACGGAGTCCTGCCTTCCAACGAGGCAAGGGGATACGTGGTGAGAAAATTAATCCGTAAAAGCGTTCTACATTTACGGCAACTCGGGATTAATGCAGCGTTTCTTTATAAAATTGTTCCGCTTCTTGCAGATATAATGAAAAGTCCTTATCCGGAATTAATAAAACGTCGGGAGAATATCTCTGATATTATTTTAGCAGAAGAGAAAAATTTTATTAATACCTTGGACTCGAGCCATAGCCTTTTAGAAGAAAAACTAAAATCTGGACTTTCGCCGGATAAGGCCGGCGCTATCGCCTTTTTACTTTATGATACCTATGGAATTCCTCCGGAGCTGACTATCAATTGGGCAAAAAAGCAGGGTATTGAAATATCAAAAGAGGCATTTGACCGGGAATTAGATGCGCAGAAATTACGTTCCAAGTCTGGCAGCGCAATGCAGGGTGATGTTTTTAGTGCGCAAGAAACACAACTAAAAGATATTCCGGAAACAAAATTTCTAGGTTACGAAAAAAACATAACTTCGGCTAAAATCTCAAAGATTCTTAAAGATAATCAGGAAGTGCAGACAATCACCGAGGGTGAAGTGGCAAAGATTGTTTTAGGGCAGAGCGTATTCTACGCGGAATCAGGCGGACAGATAGCTGATACAGGCATAATTGAGGATAACCAAAACGTATTCGAGGTATCAGATACCAAGAGCATAAATAAAGTAATTCTGCATATCGGAAAAGTAAGATCTGGTTCATTTAAAAAAGGTGATTCAGTTCAAGCTAAAATAGAACTCAGGCGGAGAATGGCGATTGCCAGGAATCATACTGCCACGCATCTCTTGCAGGCAGCATTAAGAAAAGTCCTGGGTTTGCATGTCAAGCAGCAGGGTTCTCTGGTTGCCGAAGACCGTCTGCGTTTTGACTTCACGCATTTTAAGGATATCAAAAAAGAAGAACTGGACAGGACAGAGGAAGTAGTAAATGAGTTTATCATCCAGAATCATCCGGTGGAAAAGAAAGAGATGACTTTATCTCAAGCAAAAGAATGCGGAGCGCTGGCATTTTTTGCGGAAAAATACGAAGATAATGTGCGCGTAGTTAGCGCTGGCGACATTTCTCAAGAACTCTGCGCCGGGACACATTTAGATAACACAGGTTTAATCGGTTTATTTAAAATTATCCACGAGGGCTCAGTGGCCAGTGGCATAAGAAGGATTGAGGCGGTTACAGGTTTCGGTGCTTACAAGATGATTAAAGAAGAAGAGAATATCTTGGCTGAGGTTTCTGAAATATTGAATACAGCGCAGGAAAAAATCGCCCAGGAATTGAAGAAAAGATTAAAGCAGATGAAAGAACTGGAGAAACAAGTAAGTTTGCAGAGATTAAATAGCGTTAAATCCGGTTTGGATGAGTTGATACAAAAAGGGGCAGAAATAAACGGCATTAAAGTTATTGCCGAGAGGATTGATAATGCGGATATGGATTTATTGAGAAAAACAGCAGATTTGCTTAAAGAGAAAGAGCTAAAAGTAGTTGCTGCCTTGGGTTCGGATGTAGCCAGCAGGGTCTGGTTAGTGACAGTTACAAATTTAGCAGATTTTGATGTTTCGGCGTTAATCAAAGAAATCGCTTTCGAGATAGGCGGCTCAGGTGGTGGCAGAAAAGATTTTGCCCAGGCCGGAGGCAACAAACCGGAAAATCTCAGCAAGGCGCTGGATAAATTTAAGAAATTAGTGCATAATTTAATCGAAGCGCAGTCAACTGCACGCAGTCAAGCGCCGGAGGCGTGATAATTCTAAGTCTCAACCATTTCCGACCTACGAAGTCGGAACTCTGGTTGAGACATATAGACCTGCAGGCAGGGTTGGAACGGGATTAATATGAAGATAATAAGGTTTAAGAGCAAACAATTAGAGAAAATTTATAACCGCGGTTATGTTAAATCCAAACGTGTTGAAGAAAGGGTAAGGCAGATTATTGATGATGTGCGTCTTCTGGGGGATGAGGCTTTGCTGAAATATACCCGCAAATTCGATAAGGTAAAATTAAGCGCGCGCCAGCTGAAAGTATGCGAAAGGGAGATTAGCGGCGCCTATCAAAGTATTACCCAAAATTTCGTCTCTAATTTGAAAATAATCATTGAAAATATTGAGAGGTTTTACCGCAGGAACCTTAAGAAATCCTGGAAGAAAAAAGATGTGGATGGACTTATATTGGGTGAGAACTACCAGCCTATTGAGAAAGTCGGAGTGTATGTCCCCGCAGGGAGCGCGCCTTTAGTCTCAACTGTTTATATGTCAGTTTTGCCAGCCAGGATTGCCGGGGTGAAAAAAATAATCTTAATCAGTCCGCCAGATAAGAACGGTTATGTTAATCCGCATATACTTGTGGTGGCGGATTTACTTAAAGTAGATGAGATTTATCGCGTAGGCGGAGCTCAGGGTATTGCCGCGTTAGCCTTTGGAACAAAAACTATTCCTCGGGTTGACAAAATAATCGGTCCAGGAAACATTTATGTTAGTGAGGCAAAAAGACAGGTGTTTGGTTATGTAGATATTGATATGATAGCCGGTCCTACTGAGCTGGTGATTATTGCCAACCGCTTTAGCGACCCTAAATTTATTATTACGGATTTAAAAGCCCAGGCTGAACACGCAGGTGGTCTGGCGGTATTGGTTACGAATTCCAAGGCTTTGGCAAAAACAGTAAAAGCCCAAGTTAACATTAATGGTTTTATTATTTTAACCAAAAATATTACTCAGGCGATTGAGATTACCAATAAAATCGCTCCCGAGCACTTAGAAATCTTGGTACAGAATCCTCAGAAGATTTTGAGGGACATTAAAAATGCAGGTGCAATTTTTCTGGGTCATTACAGCCCTACGGCAGTAGGAGATTATGTTGCTGGACCAAGCCATATTTTACCCACTTATGGAACTGCCAGATTTTTCTCTGGTTTATCCGTATTCGACTTTATCAAAAGCAATCACATCATCAGCTATTCCAAGAAAGCCCTAGAGAAAATCAGGGAGCCCTTGGAGAAGATAGCCAGCATAGAAGGGTTAACCCAGCATCTGGATTCGGTGAAGGTGCGTTTTGAATAAAAGTCACCAGGATTAGTCCATGTCAGGTGATACTCCGAGCCAGGTGCAAGGGGAAGACCTATTGCATTGTGATATAAATTTCTACCATAGTGTCATTCCCGCCAAAGCCGGAATCCAGAACTTCTGGATCGTCCGGTCAAGCTTAGACGATGACAAGAATTTATGTCACAGAACAGTAGGGGTGAGTAAGGTTTAGTAAGCGAGCTTCTAGATTTTTAAATTCTCTTACTAACCCCCTCCTAACCCTTAAACAAATCTTAAAAACATATTATACAAGGGAGAGAGGGATGAAGAAGAGGACAGCGGTAATCAAAAGAAAGACTAAAGAAACAGATATTACGGTTAAGTTAAACATCGATGGAAGCGGTAAGACAAAAATTAATACAGGGATAGGTCTACTAGATCATATGCTGGAATTATTCGCATTCTGGGGATTATTTGATTTAGAAATCACTGCTAAAGGTGATTTAAAAGTGGATATACATCATACTAACGAAGACATTGGTATAGTTCTAGGCCAGGCGTTTAAGAAAGCCTTGAGAGATAAAAAAGGAATCAGGCGTATCGGGTTTGCGCAGGCTCCAATGGAAGAAGTCATTGGTAGTGTTACCATAGATATAAACGGCAGAGGGTTCCTTGATTTTAGAGCAGGCGGTTCAGAGATACACAAACTGGATGCTCGGCATTTACCTAAGTCCCAAGATGGTTATAAGCTGCAGGATACCAAGCACTTATTTGATTCGTTTGCTAAGAATCTGGGAATGAATCTGAATATTAAAGCTGAACCCCTTAATCTTGATTTACACACAACTTTAGAGCCTGTCTTTAAAGCCCTGGGAATAGCTTTAGACCAAGCCACGCAAATTGATCCACGGAGGAAAGGCGTTCCCTCTACCAAAGGTCGAATTGATTAGATGATAGCAATAATTGATTACGGCATGGGTAATATTCACAGCGTGCAAAAGGCGCTTGAATCTATGGGTGCTCAAACTCTTGTTACCAATAGTCCTTTAGATATTAAGAGCTGCGACAAGGCGGTCTTGCCTGGAGTAGGTGCTTTTGGGGATGCAATGGCCGAGATTAAAAAACAGAAATTAATCCCGTCGATAAAAGAGCATATAAAAAAAAACAAACCTTTTCTAGGTATTTGTTTAGGAATGCATCTTTTATTTGATTCCAGCGAAGAATCTCCCGGCATAAAAGGGTTGGGCATTTTAAAAGGCACAATAAATAAATTTCAAGCCCAAAATATGATGAAGGTCCCGCATATAGGCTGGAATCAGTTAAATAGAGTACAGAGAACAGGGCACAGAGTAGAGAGGGAATGCCCGTTATTAAAAGATATTGCGGATAGTTCGTACCTATATTTTTGCCACTCGTATTATCCTGAGCCAAAAGATAAATCAGTGATTGCCGCAACCACGGATTACCTGAGAGACTTTACTTCAATCGTATGGAAAGATAATATTTATGGAGTACAGTTCCACCCAGAAAAGAGCCAGAGTGCGGGCTTGAAGATATTGGAAAACTTTGTAAAACTTTGAATGTAAAGACTGTTTCTAATTATCT
>JAGUWZ010000092.1 GCA_020062065.1 Candidatus Omnitrophota bacterium | reverse complement strand
TACTAGTTGTTAAATCAGCTTCCAATTCTAAACTCCCCAATCCTAACTTAAAAATTACACTCTTCGCTTCTTCTTTGCCCGACAGCCATTATGCGGAATCGGAGTAATATCTTTTATCGATGTTACGGTAAGTCCTCCTGCCTGAAGCGCCCTAATCGCCGAGTCTCTCCCTGGACCTGGACCTTTTACATAAACTTCTATTTGCTTGAGTCCTATTTCTTTTGCTCTTCTGGCAGCGTCGGAACCAGCCACCTGAGCGGCAAAAGGTGTAGACCTTTTTGAACCGCTATAACCCACAATGCCGGGAGTAGACCATACAAGTGTATTGCCATCTTTATCGGTAATATTAATCACCGTATTATTGAAAGTTGCCAGAACATGTGCTATTCCAGAAGTAATTCCTTTCAAAACTTTCTTCTTCTTTATTTTTTCAGCCATCACAGTCTCCTCAATTTCCCCGATGGATACTCATTCCTAACAATTGATTTCTTTACGCCGCCTTTGGCGCAGTTTTTTTCGCTGGCCCAGCTTTTTTGATTACCGCCATCCCGCCTCTGCGCGGGCCTTTGCGGGTTCGGGCATTGGTGCGTGTCCTCTGACCTCTTACAGGAAGACCCTTCTTATGACGCATTCCCCGCCAGGCACCAATATCCATTAGCCTCTTTATGTTCTGCGAAATATCTCGCCGCAAGTCACCTTCGACCTTATAGTTATTTTTCTGAATAACATTGGTTAGCCGGGAAATCTCTTCTTCAGTCAAATCCTTAGCCCGTTTATCTGGGTTGATTCCGGCTTCTTTAAGGAACTTATTGGATAAAAATCTACCCACCCCGAAAAGATAGGTTAACGCTATCTCCATTCGTTTTGTTTTCGGTACATCTACGCCTAAAATTCTTGGCACTTTTAACCTCCCAATTACCACTATCACCTACTCAAGTGATAGTAGGACATTTTTCTACCCCTGCCTCTGTTTATGTTTAGGATTAGTGCAAATTACCCGCAGCACGCCTTTTCTTTTAATAATCTTACAATTATCACAAATTCTTCTTATCGATGCTTTTACTTTCATCTTTAATGAGCCCCCCAACCCCGCAGTTTTCTTTAATTCAAGTAGTTAGCCTAAGAACTTAAATACTAGAGAAAACTGCGGGATAAGTTCGGACAGAGACTTACGAGCGCCTTGCTCCGTAAGTCTCGTCCTCACTTACTTCACCCTAAAGGTAATCCTGCCGCGCGTTAAATCATAAGGTGATAATTCCAACTTTACTTTGTCTCCGGGCAATATCCTTATAAAGTTCATGCGCATCTTACCTGAGACATGTGCCAGGACAAAATGACCATTTTCTAATTCCACCTTAAACATTGCATTAGGCAACGCCTCAACTACTTTTCCTTCTGTTTCTATAAGTTCTTCTTTTGCCATATGTTAGTTTGGAGTCTGGAGTTTTAAGAACAAAGAGTTAAAATTTCCGGCCCGTTATTCGTAATAGCTACGGTATGTTCAAAATGAGCGGAAAGAAGACGGTCCTTGGTTAACGCAGTCCAGCCGTCATCAAGAATTTCACACTCCCAGCTGCCTTGATTAACCATCGGTTCAATAGCCAGAACCATACCGGCTCTAAGCAGTGTTTGCTTATCGGGCCTGCCGAAATTAGGTATCTCAGGCTCTTCGTGTAAACTTCTGCCTATGCCATGGCCTACGAATTGTCTGACCACGGAAAATCCATTCTGTTCCACGCAGTTTTGAATAGCATAAGAGATATCAGATAAATGGTTATCTATTCGCGCCTTTTTTATACCTTCGAATAATGAGTTTTTGGTCGTTTGAATGAGCTTATGGGCTTTTGCATTGATTTTTCCTACTCCTAAGGTAACCGCGATATCGGAAAAATAATCCTGGTAATTTAAACCTAAATCGAGACTAATAATATCGCCTTCTTTTAATCTTCGTTCACTGGGTATTCCATGGACAACCTCTTCATTAATGGATGTACACATAGCTGCAGGAAAACCTCTATATCCTTTAAAGGCAGGCTTTGCGTTTTCTTTCTTCAAAAGCTCTTCTGCCAATTGAGCAATCTCAAGCGTGGAAATCCCCACGGATACAAATTCTTTAATTTTACGCATTATTCTGGCTAATATCTCTCCTGACTTGCGCATCATTTCCAAATCTTCCTTAGACTTTAATGGAATCATTGTAAAGACTCTCCGCGATAAATCGCGGAGTTTCTTTTCTCTGACTCAGCCCCAACGTTTAGAGTCGGGGCTGGCGTCGGAATAATTTTTTACCAAATCTATAATTTTATTCAAAACAACTTCTACATCTTCATCGGCACAGATACGCTTAAGTTTTGCATTTTGTCGGTAATAATTCATTAAATCAGATACCTCTTGCCTGTAAACCAGAAGCCGGTTTTTAATCGTCTCTCTTTTATCATCTTGTCTCTGATAAAGCTGGCCCCCGCAATTATCGCAAATCCCATCTTTCTTAGAAGGCATATTTGTTTTATGGAAATTAGCCAAACAACGCCGGCAGACCAGGCGGCCGGAAAGACGTTGGATAATTACCGCTTCGCTGGAATCCAAATCAATTACCAGGTCTATCTGCATCATCATTGATTTAAGTATCTCATCCAGGGCCTTTGCCTGGTTTAAATTCCGGGGATAACCATCTAATATAAAACCTTTTTTTGTATCAGGCTCTTTTAACCTTTCAATGAGCATCTGATTGACTAATTCATCCGGCACGAGTTCCCCCTTATTCATAAAATCTTTTGCCTGTTTACCTAAATCGCTTCCCCGTGCCACATTCTCTCTTAAAATATCGCCTGTTGAAATATGGGCTAAATCTAAATTCCGGGCAAGCTGTTTGGCCTGTGTCCCTTTTCCCGCTCCTGGTGGACCCAAAAGTATAAGCCTCATGCTCTGCGACCCTTGATTTTAAACCCTTTGATGAATCCCTCATAATGATGCATTAGTAAATGTGATTCAATCTGTTTTATTGTATCAAGCATTACCCCCACAATAATCAGAATCCCTGTGCCGCCGAAAAAGGAAGCTACCAGGTATGGTATCTTAAGCAAAGCCATAATAAAATCAGGCAATATTGCAATAATGGCGATAAACACAGCCCCTGCCAAAGTTATCCTGTTCATCACATAGTATAAGAAATCAGACGTAGGACTGCCCGGCCTGATACCTGGTATAAAACCCCCATACTTTTTCATATTTTCGGATATCTCAATCGGATTAAAGACAATGGCATTATAAAAATAACAAAAAAATATTATTAAAAGTGCATATATAACGGAATAAAACCAATGTCCCCTGACAAATCCTTGAGCCCATCCCTGAAATGCGGGATTGGGTATAAACGACGCCAAGGTTGCCGGGAAAAGAATTATGGACTGGGCAAAGATAATCGCAATAACTCCTGATGTATCTACTTTTAAAGGTATGTAGGTGGATTGTCCGCCGTAAATTTTTCTGCCGACAATTCTCCTGGCATACTGAACAGGAATTTTCCTGTAGCCTTGAGTTATTAAGACTACTGCAAAGACCACCAATCCAAGTAATCCTGCCATAACCAGAAGGGTGAAGGGCTGTATTTGTCTACGAGACGGAGTAAATGGCGAAATCAAAATATATAATTGATGGATGGCTGCAGGAATACGTGAAATAATTCCGGCGGTAATAACCAGCGATATTCCATTACCTATACCTCTTTCTTGTATTTGCTCACCCAACCACATTATAAATATTGTGCCTGTGGTCAAGGTTATTACAGTGAGCAACCTAAAACCCAGTCCAGGTTGAAGAACTATTTTTAGTCCCTCGCGTACGCCTAAATTTTCAATCCAAAGAGCAATAAAGAATGATTGTAGTATCGCAAGGGCAACTGTTGCATAACGGGTATATTGATTTATTCTCTCGTAACCTGCGCGTCCTTCTTTTGACAATTTCTCAAAAGCTGGTATAACTGCAGTCAAAAGTTGCAATATAATTGAAGCAGATATATACGGCATAATTCCCAGGGCGAAAATGGTAAGTTTCTCCATTGCACCGCCGGAAAACATATTGATTATTCCCAAGAGCGTTCCCCCTTGTGTCTTAGCCATGCGTGCGAAGAAATTAGCCAGTTCTCCTGCGTCTATGCCAGGTGTGGGGACAAAGCAACCAATGCGATAGACAATCAATAGCGCCCCGGTAATAATTAAACGTTTTTTTAAATCCGGAATCTTAAATGAGTTAACTATGGCACTAAGCATTTAAAACCTCGACACTTCCCCCTGCATTCTTTATTTTATCTTGCGCCGATTTGGAAAATGCGTGAGCCAAGACTGTCAAAGCAGCCTTGATTTCACCATCCCCCAAAATCTTAACAGGTTTTGTCTTACTCTTGATAAGACCCAATTCCTGCAACAAAGCAGGGTTTATACTTTTTTCTTTAATACTTTCAAGGTTTTTCAAGTTAACTATCTGAAATTCTTTAGAAACTTTACTCCTAAAACCACGTTTAGGTATTCGGCGAATCAAAGGGCTCTGTCCACCTTCAAATCCAGGATAAGTTGCCCGGCCCGAACGGGAAGTCTGGCCCTTACTGCCTCGGGTAGAAGTTTTACCATGCCCAGAACTGGGTCCTCTACCTAAAATCTTTCTTTTCTTATGCGCGCCGATTGGCGCTTTTAAATTGTGCAGTTTCATTTTAATGAACCCACAACCCAGCACTAATTTCACGTTATCAAGTTGAAACTAGAGAAATAAGTGCTGGGTTATGCCCTCACTTATTCTTTTAAATTCTTTAGTCCTTCAACTGTGGCTTTAATCACATTAATAGGATTGTTAGACTTTAAGGATTTAGTCAGGATATCTTTTATGCCACAGGCTTCGCATATTGCCCTAACCGGACCTGAAGCAATGATACCTGTGCCTTCGGATGCGGGTTTAAGAAGCACCTTTGCTCCGCCGAATTTGCTTAAAACTTCATGAGGAATAGTGCTGCCTTCCACGTAGACGCGAAAAAGACTCCTTTTAGCCTGATTTAAACCTTTACGAATAGCATCTGCGACTTCGTTGGCCTTGCCTAAAGCAAAACCCACGCGACCTTTCCTATCTCCCACAACCACCAGCGCGCTGAAGGAAAGTTTTTTACCGCCTTTGGTCACTTTGGTCACTCGGTTAATGGCAACTATCTTTTCGATTAACTCCGGTTGCTGTTCAATATTTAGCTCTCTCATCTTCTCAACCTCTGGTATTACCACTATCACTTGAGTAGGTGACAGTGGTTAGAATGTCTTCTTAGAATTCTAAACCGCCTTTTCTGGCTGCCTCGGCAAATGCCTTTACCCTGCCGTGATATAAATAACCGGCGCGGTCAAAAACAACGCGGGTAATACCTTTTTCTTTTGCCCTGCGGGCAAAAACCTCGCCGAAAAACTGTGCCGCTTTAACATTACCTCCGTAAGAAAATTTCTGTTTTATTTCTTTATCACAAGTGGTTAAGGAAAATAAAGTTTTGTTTTTTGAATCATCTATAACCTGGGCACTAATATTTCTTAAACCCCGATATACAGCTAAACGCGGCTTATCGCTGGTACCGAACACCCGCAAACGGATACTGCGATGTCTTCTAAATCTTAACTCTGCTTTTTTATTAGCCAATTTAAGAACTACCTTTTTAAACGCAGATACACGCAGATT
>JAGUWZ010000115.1 GCA_020062065.1 Candidatus Omnitrophota bacterium | reverse complement strand
TTGCCTTCCCATGTCTGCCAGGTAAGAATATATTTCTTCACCCAATCCACATCCTTATCTTCTGTTTTAACAAGACTCAAGAATTTCCTGAAATTCTCTATTGCTTTTGGACGGTCCAACACATATTCAGCATATATATAACCCAGGTTATAGTGGCTGTATGGATCATCAGGATTAAGTTTAACGGATTTCTCAAATTCGGCTATGGCGCGTTGATACTCTTTGTTTTTGGTGTAAAAAACCCCCAGGTTGTAATGCATCAGCGCTGTTTCTTTGATAAGCACCTTATTCTGTCGGGCAAGTTCTGCAAAACGCACAGGTATCTGTTCCGCTTTCTTTTCAAATTCGCGGTTCTTGGCTATTGCCTGTTCATAGCGCTTCCTGAAATCCTTTACCTGCATACGATAAATCTCAATCTGGGCATCTAAATCCAACTTCTTTTGTTCCAGACGTTTGACTTTCGCATCGCTCTGATTATAGTTCTTGATTAATTCCCTTTTTTCATCCTGCAGACGGACGATTTCTCTCTTTGTTTCAGGTAATATTTTATACTCAATCTCGAGTTTTTCAAGAGAATTCTTCAGTTTGTCTCTTTCCTGAGTTAAGACAGAGACCTGATTTTCTAAGGTGCTGATTTTTGGCACGAGGATAGCTTTTTCTTCCTCTGATCTTTTCTCTAATTGAGAAAATTTCTCTTCCAATGCCTTAAGTTTAAGCTCTACTTGGTCTTTTGCTGCCTGTATTTTTTCAGTCTCTGCTTCTTGCGCCTGTGCCTTTGTTTTATATTCCAGTAAATATTTGCTCTGGGCTAAGATATTATCGCGGTCGGCTACGACCTTTTCATACTCTTTTTTTAGTTTTTCATATTCTGCTTTAATATTTTCTTGAGGATAGACCTGATCCAAGAAAACAAATATAAAGACGATAAAAATTAGCGTGGAAACTCTTACATTTAAAAAGCGCTTTTTCATTTTCCTCCCCACAGTTCTCTGGCTGGCTTAATGCCGGGTAATTTATCTATCTCTCCCTCTATCCCTGGGTATATTTGATAAGACTTCAATTCTAATTTTTGCGCTTGTTCGCTGAAATCCTGATACGGCTGGTATTCCTTATCTAAGAGATAACCAAAATCGCGACTATATCCAGTAATCAGCTCGTCTCCGCTTACGATATGCGGTGTAAGTAAAACCACTAATTCTGAACGGCTGGATTTCTTAGTCCGCGATCTAAATGCCTCTCCTATCACCGGAATTTTACTTAAAAACGGCATGCCTTCGGAATCAAGGGTTTTCTCTTCTTTGCTTAATCCACCAATAAGAATACTGGTGCCATTTTTCACCATCACAATGGTCTCAGCGGTTGAGGTATCAATAATGGGAATTTTATTCCCGCTTGAAGTAGCCAGGTAATCTATCACCGAGCTGATTTCAGGTTTAATCTTTACAGTTACAAAACCTTCATCGTTTATGGTCGGCGTTACTAAAAGCTGCACCCCTACGTCAACATAGGTCACTGCTTCTGATACCGTGTTACTGGTCTGGGTTTGAGTCGTGGTAGTGGTAATATAGGCCCGTCGTTCGCCTACAAGGATCTTTGCCTCCTGGTTATTAATCACCGCCAGCTTGGGATTGGAAAGAATTCGGGTTTGTCCTAAAGTCTGTAAATATTTTATCACCGTGTCAAAATCATGTTTACCAACAATTCCTACATGTATTTCTGACGATCCCGTACTTTTTGTGCCGCTGGAATAATTAGTAGAAGTGCCGCTAAATGGATAAGACCCCACATTGCCTACAGTTTTCCAGGTATCCAACCTGGAACGCCAGGAAGCAGTTGCTGCCTGAACAGAACTAAAAGGATAAGAACCCAAGTAACCTAAGCCATACTTTCTACCCCAATCAAATAGACCTTCCCACTGCACCCCTGCACCCAACTCATCCTTCAGTTTGACTTGTATTATCTTAGCGTCTATAAGAATCTGTTTGGTTTTTTGATCTAACCCCTGAATTAACCTGCTTATATCTTCCATACGCTCAGATAAAGTCTGCACAATAACCTGATTAGTGCGCTCATCAGATTTAATCGAACCTACCTTTTTTATATCAAGCTGGTTTTTAAGCTGCTCCTCAATATCTTTGGCGCGGGCATACTTTAAATTAAAAACCCGGATAATGCCTTTTTGTTCCATTGCTGTAAGCGTTGCTTCCATATTTGCAACCCGCTCAGGAGTATCCATCGCCAATATAACACCGGATTCCTGATCCAGCAAGATTTTTCCGATTTCGCTCTTCAGGGTGTTAAGAAGATTAAAGGCCTGCTCCGGTATAGCGTATTGGAGGCGAAAAACCTTTATTACCCTAGAGTCAAAAAAGTTCTTACCGTAACGCGCCTTGTATTCATTTTCACTCATCACATTATAGATATCGCCTTTTTTTTCGTAAGCTAAGTTGTTGCTGCGTAAAATAATATCGAAAACATCCTTAAGAGATGCGTTTTCCACCATAAGCGAAATGCGGCCACTAACATCCTTACTCGGAATGATGTTTAGACCTGCCTTAGTGGCAATATATTTTAAGGCCTCAATCATATCCATATCGCGTAAATCCAAGGAAATAGTCACATCTGGAAAATCCAGGATTGGATGGCTATCAGTAAGTTTAGTGATATCGGACAAAGTTAATCTGGGAATCCGCTGCGTCTCTTGGGCTGATATCTGCGATATCGCGAAAATTACCCCAGAAATCACTATTAAAAAAATCTTAAATAATTTCATTATAAGGTGATTTAACAACTAGTAAAATGATAATTTCAACCCCATTTTAACGCAGATTTTCGCAAATCCAACGCAGATAGTCGCAGATAAATCTTTAAATCTGCGAATATCTGCGTGTAATCTGCGTGTATCTGCGTTCATCAAAAGGTAGTTCTTAAATTGGCTTATTTATTATAAATATTTTAGTTTCCGATATAACAACTTATATCCCCAACAACTTCCTGCGAATAAGGACCAAAGAATAGCCTTCAGCCGTTAACTTAGATATACGTTTAATACGGTTCTCTATCTGCCTGCGGTCATAGAATCTGATATTGCCTTTTTTAAAAACCACGCTCAATAAACCAGAGTCAGAATAACGATTTACTACTTGGTAAGACAAACCGTATTTATGTGCTATTTCCTTAACTGTAATATATTTACTTGTCATTCTTATTTTTGGACTTTTTCAGGATTCAGGAATCTCTAAATCTTGCTCTAAGGTTTCCCAGGTAAGGATATATTTTCTAACTTTATCCGTATCCACATCATTTGGCGCTGCAGCCAGATATCGCCTAAAGTAAGAAATCGCTTTTTTACGCTCATTTAAATATTCTCCATATATAACACCAAGATTATACAGACTTTCCGCATCTTCAGACTTAAGCTTTAGCACTTTTTCAAATTCAGAAATCGCTTTTTGATATTCTGCCTTCTGGGCATGAAGAACTCCCAGGTTATAATGCAACGTAGCATTTTCTTCAGGCAGTTTTCCATATTGCTTCTTTAGTTGTTGCTCTCTTTGTTTAATTTCTTCTACTGTCTGATATTTCCTTTCTAATTCTTCATAATTTTTTTTAAGATTCTGGAAGTCTTCTGCCAGTTTTTGCTTCTGTTTTTCTAAATCGGTCTTCTCTTTGAATTGCTTTTCCCGGGACATTAATTGTTCATTGTATTGTTTTATCTTTTCAGAAAGCTCTTTCCTTGTCGCTTCCAATTCCATTACTTTCTTTACGTCAGAAAACCCTACAGAAGTCTTTTCTTTTTCTAATTTTGCGTATCCTGCCTTAAGCTCATTTAATTCTTGCTGAATACTAACATATTGGTTTTTTAAGAACGCATTCTGTTCTTTTAGTCTTTGTTTTTCCTGCTGGGACGATATTTTTTGATTCTCTGTCTCTTTTAACTGAGCAACTAACAGTTTTTGCTGACTCTGGAAATCTCCTTTTTCTTGAACAAGTTGATAAGATAAATCCTGGGATGCCTTAAGTTCAGATTTTAGTTTATCTAATTTTTCATTAAGGGCATTGATTTCTCCTGCTTTCTGGTTTTTTAAATCTAACAGTTTTGCATTAAGACGAGACAATTCTCCTTCCTTGTGGGCTATCAATTGTTCCATTTGTGCGTTTAACAAAGCAGCTTCTTGTTCTTTTTGAGTTTTAGCTTGAAAAATTTGACTGCTTAACTCCTCTTGTTGTTTCTTAAGCCTATCTACTTCTTCTTGCATCATCACACGCGCATTTTCACTTTGGGATAATTCCTTACGCAATTTATCCATTTCCTGCTGCTGGTAAGGAATTGATTTGGAAATCTCTTGTCTTTGTTTTTCTAATTCGGATTTTTGCACGATGAGACTTGCTAATTGCTCGGAGACTTTGGCATATTCTGTTTGCAGTGTTAGATTTTTCTGGAGTAAATTCTGATTCTTCTTCTCCAGAGCAGCTTTCTGATCTGTTAAATTTGCAAGAGACGCAGCCAATTGTTTCTCCTTGCTCTGGAAAGCCGCTTTCTCCTGAATAAGTTGGTAAGAAAGTCCTTGCCCTTGTTTAAGCTCTTTCTCGAGTTTCTCGATTTTCTCATTAAGGGCTTTGATTTCTGGTTCCTTCTTTAATTTGATCTCTGCGCTTTCTTTTTCTTGGCTTGCCTTAAGTTGGACTAATACCTCATCATGTCTTATTTTAAGGTCATTATATTCATTTCGGAACAACGCGACTTCATTTTCACTTTTAGCCAGTTTCTTATGTAATTGCTCAATTTCCTCTTGCGAAACCTGCTCTTGTTTTTTAAGTGCACTGGACTGCTCACTTAGCTGATTGCGTTCTTCTTCTGCCTTAGTAAGGCTATCGCGCAACTGCAATAGTTCGTTCTGAGAAGCAGTTTTTTCTTTCTTAAATTTACTCAACTCATTATCTAATCGGATACGCTTCTCTTCTGCCTGACCTAAGTTATTGCGTAACTGCCATAGTTCCTTCTGGGAATCCTGGAATTGAGCTGCGAGGTTTTCTCTCTGTTTATTTAAATCTATGCGTTGATTCTTGTATTCTAACAATTTCCTGGATAAATTTTCATACTTTATCTTAATCTCTTCATTCTTTTTGTTTAAACGCTGATTCTCTTCCTTAATAAAAGCTAATTTTTTGGCACACTCCGACATTGCCACCTGCAATTCAGAAGGCCTTGGTGTTTTTTCTTTATTCAAAACCTCATTCTTTTTTTGCAAAACAACCTTTTGCATCTCCAACTCTTTAAGTTGAGTAGCCAATTCTCTCTGTCTGGCCCGCAGGGTTTCTTTCTCCTTGGTGAGCCTGTCGATTAATTCTCTAAAACCTTGAAAATCATTTTGCAGTTTAGCAATCTTCTCAACAAGTAATTTATTTTCGGCTTCTTTTTGGGCATAAAGTTGTTTTAGGCGTTTAAGTGTCAGCTTTGTCAGCGCAAGTTCCTGTTCGCTTTTTTGCGAATCAGAAACAAGAAGTATGGATTTCTCTGCAATATTCTTATCTGATTCAGCAAAAACAAAAGAATAAAATAAAATAAAACTAAATATAAATAAGCTAAGCATGCGCATTAAATAGGAAAAGGATTTAAAATATTTGCTCGGCATATACAATCTCTCTAACCGCGTAGGTTGATTTACCTTGCAATAGCGTTGTCCAATGCGGGTTTGGAAATTGAATCGTTAATCAATGTTCCACTGGCTTATAACCTTTTAAATCTAATCCCGGCTTTTCACTTGGTATAAATAGAGAGGGATAAGCCGGTTCTGCAGATTTTAAAAATTCATCTTTTTTTACGTCCAAATAATTCTTAGTGGGTTTAAAAGTGCTCTCTCCAGCTATTTTTTCTTTATCTGCGCCCAAGACAAACATCTCCCCTGAAATTAATCTCGGGGTTAGGATAATTAATAATTCCGTACGTCCTTTACTCTTTGATTTTACCCTGAATAACTGACCTAAGATAGGCATTTTGCCTAAATATGGAGTCTGGCTGACATTCTCAACGTTTTGCTCTTTACGTAATCCTCCAATAATGATAGTTGTGCCGTTTTTTACCATAACTGTTGTTTCCGCTAAAGAGGTATCAATAATAGGAATCTGGTTCTTCGTGGGAGTAATAAGAATATCCATAACACTGTTAATCTCTGCTTTTATTTTCAAAGTTATAAATCCCTCCTCATTTATCGCAGGCACAACCGAAATTATAACCCCCACATCCACAAAAGTAACCTGCTCTGAAACGGTATTTGTGGTTTGGCCGGTAGTTGTAGTGGTGGTAACATAAGCCTCTTTTTGTCCTACATGTATTTTAGCTTCCTGATTGTTAACCACAGCTAATTTAGGATTAGAAATAACTTTTGTTTTACCTAAGGTCTGTAGGTATTTAAATATTATATCAAAATCCTGCTTTCCCACCACTCCTAAATGCATTTCTTCTAAACCAATTTTCGCTTTGCCGCTGGAATAATTAGTAGAAGTGCCGCTAAACGGATAAGAACCCACATTACCTACAGTTTTCCAGGTATCCAACCTAGAACGCCAAGGATCGTTTGCTGCCTGGACAGAACTAAATGGATAAGAACCTAAATAACCTAAGCCATACTTTCTGCCCCAATCAAATAACCCTTCCCACTGTATGCCTTCATTTAGTTCATCGGACAATTTTACTTGCACGATGTTGACATCAACAATAACCTCTTTGGTTTTCTGGTCGAGTTCCCGGATTAACTGTTCAATTTGCTGCATACGCTCAGGTAGAGTTTGCACGATAATCTGGTTTCCTCTTTCATCTGATTTAATCAATCCCACCCTCTTCAAATCCAGCTGGTTTTTTAAGGCCTCTTCAATATCTTTGGCTTTGGCATAATTTAATTTAAAAACCTTGACAGTATTTTTCTCTTCAAAATCCTTCAGGACAGCTTCCATGATTTCAATTCTTCGCGGAGAATCCATAACTAATACGTTTCCGGATTCGGGGTCAACCAAAACCCTTCCCACCTCACTCTTTAACATATCCAAAAGACTAAATGCCTGTTCGGGTATTATATATTTAAGGTAAAGCACTTTAACCTTACGCACATCGAAAAAATCCTTTCCATAAAGCGCTCTGTATTCTTCCTGACTCATCACATTATAGATTTCCCCCTGCAAATCATAAGCCAGATTATTGCTACGTAGCATTATATCAAATACATCTTGAATAGGGGCATTCTCAACCAGCAAAGTAACTCTTCCGGTAACCGACTTGGTAGTAATTATATTTAAATTAGCTTTCGTTGCCAAGAATTTTAAGGCATCCACTATATCTATACTACGCAGGTCTAAAGAAATCCTTTCCTGCATGCCGCTAGTAACATTGTTAGGTAGGGGTAAAGGCGCAGCAAAAGGAACTTGCGCTATCTGAATTGGTTTATCTTGCGAGGGATTTTTTTCTTCAGCCGCAATTGCTTGAATTACCAAGCAGAAAACCAAGGTAGTTAATAAGGTAATATTTCTCTCTAATAACTTTTTTCGACTCATCATCTCATCTCTATACTTTCCTCGCCGTAACGCAAGATAACCTTATCCTTGGCAATAGACTCGACTTTAACATCGCCGAGCATCTGCCCTTTTTTTACAAAAAAAGTCTTGGCTTGCTTAATATCCTCAATCATTACATCTGGATCGTCTGACCAGGAAATTCCCACTAATCTTAAATTCTTGGTGGCTTCAGCTGCTTTCGAAGAAATAACTTCGACAACATATTCCGGTGAAGACCTCGGTCCCATCTTGAAAATATCTCTTTTTTCTATCTTAGGTATATAAAAAGAAATCGCTTTAAAAACCGCGACGTCTTGGGAAGTAGCGCCGGGAGAAACAGACGATGCGATTGGAAAATCTATATTATTTATCTTTTTAAAAGAACTAATGAAATTATGAATAAAATAAAATGTTAGGATAAAAATACAAACAAATAGCAAATTGTTTATTAGCTTGATATTTAATTGGTTTTTGCCTCCTTTAAACTGTTTAATCAGGTTATCTTTGAAGATGGAGAATTTACCCATCCAATTATTAAAAGAAAAAGAACCAGGCGTAGGGAATCTTATCATTCCTCCTGCAAACGCTAATATATTTTTTCCCCCGTTAGAAATCCCGCACTTTTTCAAACCTATTTCTCCTTAGAATTTAGCCAATTTAAGAGCTGCCTTTTTAAACGCAGATACACGCAGATTGCACGCAGATATTCGCAGATGAAAAAGTTTTATCTGCGAAAATCTCGCGTTTGATTTGCGAAAATCTGCGTTAAAATGGGTTGAAATTATCATTTTACTAGTTGTTAAATCAGCTTTAGAATTAACAACATCAACGGCTGTCTTCGGCAACCTATTTCTAGTGGGGTTTAGTTTTAGCTGCGGCATTTACTTTTGTGCTTTTTCCTCTTTCGCCTCCTGAGGATAGACTATGATTTTTGCCTCTTTTTTAAGCCGTTTAACCCACAAATTCAATTCCTCGTATTTCTTTATTGACTCTACCTGTTTAAAATAAGACTCGCGTAATTTAGGAAAATCACCTTCAACAGCAGGCCGTTTTTGAAGAATTCGAAATACCCCGTATCCTTTATATATAGGAGTAGGTGGATAGATAGCGTTTATTTCCATATCAAGCATTTTATATAGGTCATCTTTGGGTATCTTCCACATATTAATTAAAAATTCAAAAGACACAAAACCCGGATGCATAAAGAATTTAGGGTCATTTCTAGCTTCTTCCTCCCAAAGTTTAGGGTCTTTCATCTTCTCATAGAAATCCTGGGCACTTTTTAGCTGGTCAAATTGTTTCAATTCCAATTCAATAGTATTGTATTCATTGATAAATTCCTGTTTGGCTTCCTCCTCGCTTACCGTGGGCTTGAAACTATCCAAAACCTGTTGGCGCAGATTTTCTAATTGGATGAGATGGCGCAATTGATTTTCAAAAAGCGTAGTTGGTTGCCTGGTTTTATCCTTAACCCATTTTTCATAAGCCTCTTTATCTTTCTGCCAGTCAAAGGTCACTTTTTCCGCTTTAAGCATCTTGGTAATCTCTTCATCTACTTTATTCTGCTCGACTTTAATATCCCTGCGGAAGGCTTCATAAGAAAGCACCAGCTGTTCCCACGTCGCATCCTCAAATTCCTGTTCTGTCTGGGGAGAAGGCCCCCATCTTGTGCCAAAAATGCTTATTGCTCCTTTGACAAAATAATAGTTAGAAATCGGAATCTTAATTCCCCATCCAGAGAATTCTCCCACAAAAACTTCTTTCGAAGTTTCTGTTACTTGACTAAAGACTAAACTGCCGCAAGATAATAAACTAAATAAGAAAAAATAAATTATTTTTATTCTCTTCATCTCAAATACCCAATAATTTCTTGCGGATCAGACGCAAAGAATAACCTTCCCTTGTCAATTTGGTTATTCTATTTATCCTGTATCTAATTTGATTTTCATCGTAGAACCGCACATTGCCTTTTTTAAGCACTAAGGTAAATAAACCAAAATCGGTATAGTGGTTGACGGTCTGGTAAGAAATATTGTATTTACTGGTGATTTCTTTTGCTGAGATTAGCTTAATCGGTTTACAATTTTTGCCCCTTTTAATCATAGCCTTCTAGAATTCTTCGGGTTTTAAAAGTTACTAGTGTTTTCAGAACTACCGTAAATCTGATATATATCATAAATTTTTAATTTGTCAAGTATTTTTTTGGTGGGGTGGAAACGTAATGTGTCAATCAATGGGGGCGAAACCTGAAAAACAAGGGGATTATTTCTTAAGTTGTTTATGAGTTCTCAATGCGGCTTCCAAGAGAGACAGCCCTTCTTTAAAATCCTTACCCTTGTAAAACACCCCTGAAATCCCGTAGGCCATAGTCTCCTTGGCTTTTCTATCATCAATATATGCGCTAATAACTATTACCGGAACATCTTTATTAAACTCTCTTATTCTCTTTAGAGCCTCGACGCCGTCCATAACAGGCATATTTAAATCCAGGAAGATAATGTCTGGATTTTCTTCTCTGGTGAGTCTAACCGCGGTTTCTCCTTCGGCAGCTTCAATAACTGAATACCCCTTTGACTTGAGCCAAAAAGTCATAATTTCCCTAAAATCATCTTCATCGTCAACCAAAAGACACTTGATTTGTTTATCTTGTCGAGTAGACATCTTTCTAACCTCCTTTAATGAGCGCATAACCAAGCACTTATTTGAATTGTGCTTCAAACCCAGCAAATAAGTGCTGGGTTATTTGCGTAAAGGCAAAGTAAAAATAAACCTTGCGCCCTGACCTTTTTCGCTTTCCGCCCAAACTTTACCACCGTGCAATTCTACGATTTCTCTGACAATCGCCAAACCTATTCCTGTCCCGCTTATATCAGTAGGAGCTCTTTCTTGTGTCTGATAGAACTTATCAAAAACTTTAGGCAGGTCTTCTTTGGCAATGCCCATACCCGTATCCGCCACACTTACCTTAATTACGCCGTCTTCTTTAGATAACACAAGCCCCACAGTAATAGAGCCTCCCTGAGGGGTAAATTTAATGGCATTACCTATCAGATTATTTAAGACCTGTATTATTTTATTAGGGTCTAGATTAACTTCAGGAATATCAGCTGGGATAACTTTCTCTATTCTTATGGATTTTGTCTTTGCCCAATTATTTAAGCTCTCAATGGAATCACTGATTATTTTTTCAAGAATTACCGTTTCAGGCTTAAGCTCCATCTTGCGTGCTTCAAGTTTAGAGAGGTCCAATAAATCATTAATCAAGAGACCCAATCTTTTTAAGTTACGTTCAGCTATGGAAAGAAATTGTGTTTGGGTTTCGGAAACATCGCCTGCCTCTTTGTTAAGAATCAAAGATATGGATTTCTCGATAGCCACAAGGGGAGTGCGTAACTCGTGGGAAACAGTAGCTAAAAATTCGGATTTGAGCTTTTCAATCTCTTTTTGTTTAGTAATATCATTAAGTATCGTCACCATACCCACGGTATTGCCGTTATAGTCCTCCACTACAGCCTGACTTGTCCGGAGCACCCGTTTTGTAGCTTCGTTGGGGCTCACCAATTCTATATCCTTCTGGACACTGCCTTCTTTTTCTAGAGCAATGTGTTTGGCCAAAGTTAAAAGATGCTCATCCTTGATAACTTCTCTTATAGGTTTACCCATATCATTCTTGGTGATACCCAAAAGACTTTCTGCTGTTGAATTTACCAGTATAATTTTTCCTTCGGGATCAACAACCACCATCCCCTCGGACAAATTGTGAATAATATTGTCTATCCTTGCCTTTTCATCAAAAATCCTCTTATTTTGTCTTTGCAACTTTCCTACCTCT
>JAGUWZ010000053.1 GCA_020062065.1 Candidatus Omnitrophota bacterium | reverse complement strand
TTAATAAATTTTGGCATTAAATTGTTCCTTTATCCCATTAACAATACGGGTATGCTCAGAATTAATTTCTGCATCTGTTAAGGTGCGTTCTAGAGAAAGATAAAGACAGGAGATGGTTATTCTCTTGAAACCAGCGGCTACCTTTTCTCCTTTATAATAATCTGTAAATTCAATCTTCCGGAGCAACTTTCCTCCCAGATCAAAGGCTGTTTCTATTATCTTTTCCAAAGGTAACTCTTCCTTTAATTCTAAAGTTACATCTCTAGTAATGCCGGGGTATCTGGGAAAAGCTGTAAATCTTTTATTTAATTGGATATGGGATAAAAGGTTATCTAAGGCAATCTCAGCTAGAAAAACCTCTTTATGTTTTATGTCAAGCCCCTCGAGAATGTCCTTTGGCAATTTTCTCAATATGCCTATCTTTTGGGCTTTAACATAAATAGGGTATTCATAACCTCCGCCTTTAAACTCGTATTCTTTTTCGCTGAGGCCTAAGCAGCAAAAAAGTTGGGTTAATATTCCCTTTAAATGCAAAAATCCAGCCTCGTCTCGAATATATCCTTGTTGCGGACCAAACCAGTGCGATTGCATACCAGAGAGGGCAATACCTAAAACGTATTGTTCCAGATCCGGGCCGACATATGTTTTGGCGATTTCAAAAATATTAATATACCCTTGTTTCTGATGCAGGTTATAAGCAACACAATGGGCCAGACTATCCATAAGCATAGGCCGTAAAACCCCCTGTTCTTTACTCGGGGGGTTGGAAATTTCTATAATATTGTTTTGCGCATCATCCCAAAATCCCTCAAGCCCTGCGCGGTCAATCAGGCTATAAGTAATTACTTCATATAAGCCCAAGCCAACCAGTATATTTTTTATTATAGGAATAATACCACCTATCCCATTATCTTGGGTTTGCAGGCTAACGCAGGGTAAAGTTGTGGGTATATTCTCATAGCCAAAAATCCTGGCTATTTCCTCAATCAAATCTATTGGCATCTTTATGTCTTGGCGGTATGAAGGTGTGTCTACACTAAAACTCTTTTTTGCTTTTGAATTCAGTTTGAAACCAAGACTGCCTAAAATTCTCTTTATCTCAGTTGCTCTTATATTTATCCCTAAATTTTTATTTACCCTATCAATATCTAAATCTATCTTTCTTGTGCCGCTCTTAGCTGAGCCGGCATTTTTAGCCAAAACAAAATCTCCTGCGGCAATCTCTTGGATGAGCTGGGTTGCCCGTTGCGAGGCGACTTGCACTATCTGCGGATCTATGCCCCTCTCAAATCTATACGAGGATTCGCTCTGAATGGCCAATTTTTGTCTTCCCCGACGCACGATTAGGGGGTTAAATATGGCTGCCTCTAAAAGTATATTCTTGGTATTCTCGCCCACCTCTGTATCTTTACCACCCATCACCCCGGCTATTGCTATTGGTTTCTGTTGATCGGCGATAAGCAAGATATCCGGGCTTAAAGCCTTTTCCTGGCCGTCTATACTGATTAACTTTTCCCCATTTTTAGCCCGACGCACGACTATGGTATCTTGGGCTAATTTATCGTAATCAAAAGCATGTAAAGGTTCACCCAGCTCAAATAAAACATAATTAGCGATATCCACAATGTTATTTACGCTGCGGCAGCCCACCAATTCTAATCTTTTTCTAAGCCAGGCTGGAGAAGGCTTGACCTTAACTCCTCTAATAATTTTAGCGGTGTAGAGAGGGCAGTCTTTTTTATTCTCGATATTAATTTTTAAAGAACCTCTCCTTTGGCAAAAATTTTGATTTTTGATTTGTATTTTTGATTTTTGATTTTTGATTTTTGATTTTGTTATTGCTGCTACTTCCCGGGCAATCCCGATTACGCTTAGACAATCCGGACGATTGGAAGTAATCTCCAGTTCCAATACAAAATCGCCGTCTTTTGCCTCAAGCGAAGTTACCTCTAAGCCCACCATAGTAAGCTTATCCGCCAATACTTGCGGCGAAATCTCAATCTGCACAAAATCTTTTAGCCAATTGTAAGTTACTTTCATATTTTAAGAACCGATTCCAAACCCGCATTGGACAAGTCCATTGTTTTTAAGTTTCTATCTCTAAAGGCAAATTTTCAATATTCACATTTACTAATTCACGAGCGGTGAGACGTTTGCTGGCATCCAAAACCTCAATACCTACAATATGCCCCTTTTCATCAACATCAATAACTACTCCCTCTTCCACTTCTTTGCTTTTAGCCACATCGGCCTCTCGAAAGTAGACATAAAGGGCATCGGCCTCTTTGCTGTATTCTATCTTCATCCTAATACTTCCTCAATCCCATGCTTGCGCTAAAGAAGGAAAATTTGGGTATTTTCTTATTATCTTACGCATTAAACACTTCTTTTCCTAATTTCTTTGCCTCTTTTACAAAAAAATCCTGCCATTCTTTGTGGTGAATTTTTTTAAGCATAACCGGAAAATCTTTAACCTGATTAGCCAAAAGAAGCCTGGAGCCGAATTGAATCGGGTCAATATACCAGTCAAACTTTGCCTTTGCCTTCATTAATAAATCCTTAAAGGAATAATTTTTTTCTCTTATCAAAAAATATATGTCGATAAAATCCCTTGCCCGCGGGTGCATAGCGATGGTATGAACTTTATTTACAGCAATATCGTAATCGCTATCTATTAAAATATTTTTAAATCTAGTGCCTTTTGCAATTCTTGGAAAAGGGTAATGACTAAAATCAATTTTCAAAACATCTTTGTCAGGAAAATGAAAAAAGAAGTTATGGATTCCAAAAATACTGCGCTGTTCTATCTTTGCAATCTTTATTTCCTTTTTAAACTTACCCAGAATTCGATTTATCACTTCTAGGTTCACTTCTTCAGTTTCGTTAAAAAAATCCAGGTCTTCGGATTTGCGATGATGTAGATAAAAGACAGCCAAGACGGTTCCGCCTGTAAGATAGAAATTCTTATAGATATAACCCTGCTCTGAGGCGAATTCCAAGAATTGTTTTTGATGTGGGTTTAAGACTTCTTCTTTGGCCATAAGAGAAACCTAAGATATTTTTTGGTAATCGGATCCAGATAGAGTTTATGCCAGTATTTCTTGACCTCTTTACGGGAAAGCTTTTCTCCATCCAAACCATAGCTTATCAACTGTTGGATCCGCCAGATTTTGTAACCCTGCGGGTCTAATTTTTTAAATGTTTTTTCATCTACTGACCAATTATGCATCTTTGAGCCTCTTTTAAAATTGCCTTAAGAATCTTAAGTCATTCTCAAAGAATAGACGAATATCATTAATGCCATATTTAAGCATGGCGATTCTTTCGACGCCCATACCAAAGGCAAAACCCGTGTATTTTTTAGGATCATATCCTACATTCTTAAAGACGTTGGGGTGAATCATTCCTGAACCCAAAATCTCCAACCACCCCTTTCCTTCACAAACAGAACATTTCTTCTCTTCTCTGTTCTCTCTTCTCTGTTCTCTCCTGCAGATTATGCAGGAAATATCCACCTCTGCTGATGGTTCGGTAAACGGAAAAAAGTGCGGCCTGAATCTCATTTTAATATCTTCGCCAAATACTCTTTTGGCAAAAAATTCCAAAATACCTTTTAAGTCAGAAAATCTTATGTTTTCATCCACCATAAAACCTTCTATCTGATGGAACATAAAGGAGTGAGCCGCATCCACGGCATCAGGCCGATATACCCGCCCCGGCACTACTACTGCTAAAGGTGGCTGGCGCGATTTCATTACACTGATTTGCATTGAAGAAGTGTGACTGCGTAATAATAATTTCTGCTGCACGCTGCTGCCTGCTGTATGCTGCCTGCTTTTGGCGTTGGGACTGGGGTGTGTAGCTTGTGGCGCAATATAAAAGGTATCGAATGCTTCCCGGGAAGGATGCTCTAAAGGAATGTTTAAACCTGTAAAATTATTATATTCAGTCTCAATCTCCGGTCCTTCTACAACTAAAAATCCCATACTGGTAAAAATATCGCAGATTTCCTTGATCACCTGGGTCAGTGGATGAAGTCGGCCTAAATCCTGCGCAATACCGGGCAGACTTAAATCCAGAAAACCAGGCCTTGATTCACTAACAAGACTGGCAAAAGATTTTTGTCTCTCATCAAGCAGGAAGATTACCTTATTTTTTAATGCATTAACCTCTTTGCCAAAAGAAGCGCGTTGTTCCTGCGGCAAGGTGGGAATAGAGCTGGTAAGCTGGGCGAGAACTCCCTTTCTGCCCAGATATTTCACCCGCAACGCCTCCAAAGATTCAGGTGAGTTTATTTGATTAATTTCGGAATCTAACCTTGCTTTAATAGACTCGATATCCATTGCTTTATATGTCTATCGCGTACCGCTAACCGCCTACCGTTTACGATAAATGGTTAGTGGTAAACGGTAAAGGAAAAATAATATAACCCATATCCCTAATAAAATAAATGTGAGATTTCTTTTGCCCAGATTCAATTTTTCCTGTAAGTTCCTCCCTGGATTTATCTTTTTTATTGCCTGGGCATGGAGGTCTAAATCCCCTCCGTGTTGCAAGCAGGCGCGGTGAAAAATACCCACAATCTCTATCCAATCTCCCCTGGATTTATAACTGCCCGTATAGAGAATGTCTTTAGTTAAATTCTTGTCCATCCAGATGCCTATGGCATTCTGACCATCATTGACATTTATCCAGGCGTATTTGCCGCGCAGCATTACCTCGCCGATTACCTCGCCGGCATAAACCACGGTCTTACCATCGTATTGTTTAGCGTTACTTATCAGCTCTGAGCTAGAAATAACCTGACCAAAACATACTGAACACAAAAGAAAGATTACGCTGATAGCTGATAGCTGATAGCTGATAGCTCTTTTAAACATTATTTTCCCCGAAGCGCGGCTACAAAAAATCCAGCTAAAGTAAATACCGACATAAACTCTAACCTGCCTACCCACATCTGAATTATATAGGTGAGTTTTAAAGCCGCAGGCATAGTGGTTGCAGTTATCCCGCAAGACAACCCCACATTAGCTGCTGCGGATGTAGATTCAAACAGCGAGTTTAAAAAAGGATGGCCAAAGAGCATGCCGATAACTGTGCCCGCTGCATACAATCCCAGATAGGCCAGAGTAATCATCAGCGCAGCTCTCACCTGTTTATCATCTAAAAATATTTCTCGTGTATGATGAAACTTCTTAACTACCTCTGCTTTTTCCGGCAAAATAATCCTCTTGATATCTTGCATAAGCGCCTTAGAGATTATACCGATGCGTATCATCTTTATAGCACCAGTGGTAGAACATGTGGCTCCGCCTAAAGCCATAGCAGAGATTATTGCCGCCAAAGCCAGCTCATTCCAGTCGGCAATAAACTGCTGGGGATGTATGGTCTGGTATCCTGTGCCAGTGTGTCCGGAAATCAATTGATAAAATCCTTTGCGGAACAACAGCATTGCCTTTGGATATATCCCAGCCTGATACAAACCAATGGCAGCAAGGAAAAAAGCAAGAGTTACCGTCACAAAAAAGGTTCGGGTTTCAATATCCTTTAATATTTCCTTGCGATTGCCCATCCAGAGGTGATAATGCAATTTGAAATTAATCGCTCCCAGAATCATAATTATAACTGTAATTACTTCATATGGCAGGCTGTGGTAATAAAGTATATTTTGAGATTGAGGGGCAAAACCCCCAGTATCAAAGGCAGCCATAAAGATACAGGCGCCGTGAAAAAAGCTATTAAAAGACCCCATCCCATTTAAAATACCAACTATCCCTAAGGCAACGCTACCCAAAAAAAGATAAACCAGGCTGACCATCCAGATAAAACGGCTGGTATGGATAACATTCGGGAGTATCTTCTCGTCCCGGCCCTCACCGATGTATAATTTAAAGGCTCCTGAGAAGCCTTTTACAAAAAGCGATAAGGCAACAATGATTATTCCCTGGCCGCCGATAAACATAATCAGGTGGCGCCAGAAATTATGGGCATAGGAAATATGGTCTAAATTCTGGACTAAAGTCAATCCTGTTGTGGCAAAACCCGACATAGAATCAAAACAAGCATCAAGGTAAGAATTCCAGTGGCCGCTTAACCATAAGGGAATAGCTGCCAACAACATTGCCACCAGCCAGGATAAACAAACCACAATCATACCCTGCATCCAATTCAGGTCTTGTTCGCTAAAACATATTTTTTTTAAAAAAAGACCCACGATAAAAGCTATTTCTATGCCAATTAAAAAATCTAAACAAGGGTTTATCTCATGCTGGATTAGCCCGATGGCAAGCGGCAGAAACATAGACACGCCTAAACCGATGATAATTTTACCCAGATGATAACCAATATTTTTAAAATCTTGTAGCGTTGGTTTTAAGATCATATTTTAAAGAGGGTAAAAAATAAGGCAGGTCAAAAACGCAATGAGAATTATAAATAAAGTATAGAGAACCTCAGTTGTAATGCCTAATGATATATTCAAAAAAGTTCTTGTTTTCTCCATAAC
>JAGUWZ010000069.1 GCA_020062065.1 Candidatus Omnitrophota bacterium | reverse complement strand
TAAATTTTCCAAAATATTCTTGTCCTAAGGAAGTAAAAAGTATATAATAAAAAGAAACCACTATACTGCTCTTTATTAAGAAACAGATGCAGATTAGGATAAAACAGATATGCTTATCGCTATAGGTATGGGTAACGTCTGGTTGGGGTTGTGTGGGGTTAGCGCGCTGTCTTTTTTAGTAAAAGGAGTATAGGATTATGAGACAGATAAAATTTGATTTTAATAATATGTTTAGTTTTAATATTGGTAGAAAGCACGGAGTTGCTGAGTCGGATTTAGATAAGATGAGCGGTATTATAAGTAAAGCGCATAATCATCTTAAAAGTATTCTGCAGCATAAGCGCAACAGGATTAATCTGCAACTTGAATGGCAAACTTTGCCCTGGCAGAATAAAAAAACTCTTTTCCACATCCAGAAGTTGGGAAACCAGATAGCGCAACAATTTGAAAATGTCATTTTACTTGGTATTGGCGGTTCTTATCTGGGACTAAAGGCAGCTCAAGATGCTTTATGCCCTGCTTATTACAATGAATTCCCCCTTTTGAGAAAAGATAGACCCAGGATTTATTTTGAAGGCAATAACCTTGACCCGCAGACTTTAAATCCGCTATTAAAGAATTTAAACCCTAAAAAAACCTTTGTTATCGTAATCTCTAAATCCGGAGAGACTGCCGAGACCAGGGCGGCTTTTGCGGTAGTAGAGTCTTGGTTAAAAAAGACAGCGGCTAAATTTTACGGCCGCCAGATTCTCGCCATTACCGATCCGGAATCCGGAACCTTGCGTAAGAAGGTTCAGCAAGAGCAACGTCGAGACCCTTTGAGTTTTCGTAACCTTCCGTTACTGAAAGGCGTGGGAGGTAGATTCTCTGAGTTTAATATTGGGCTTCTGCATCTGGCGATTATCGGTGTGAAGTTGGAAGATGTCTTAAGTGGAGCGCAGGCAATGGCAAAAAGATGCAGCTCGCCTTTATTATTTAAGAATCCTGCTTATATGTATGCGGCCCTGCAGACCATTCTCTACAAACAGAAAGGCAAATCCATTGCCATATTGATGCCTTTTAGCGAATCGTTGAAACCTACCGCAGACTGGTACTGTCAGCTTTTAGCCGAAAGCACAGGTAAGAAATATAGCCGCCGGATTAAGGTTAGTCCTTTGGGTCTGGAAGAGTGGGAAATGGATACCAAACATATTGTCAATGTCGGAAGAACCCCCATTGCCAGCCGCGGCACCAATGACCTGCATTCTCTGCAGCAGAATAATATTGAAGGCGAGAATAATAAGACGATTACTTTTATCAGAGTAGAGAATTTTAAGAATGATATAACGGTTTGCGGCAGAGCTGATTTTCTTTCAGGGAAACAATACTCAAAATTGCTTTGTCTTGCTTTAGATGCAACAGAATGGGCATTGGTCAGGGAATCCCGGCCGAATTGCACCATTATTATGCCGCAGGTTAATGGCTTTCATTGGGGTGAACTTATTTTTTTCTTTGAGATGGCCACTGCCTTTGAAGGTGAATTATTGAATATCAATGCCTTTGATCAGCCGGGAGTGGAGAGTTATAAGAATTATATATATTATAAATTACATAAGCCGGGATTATCTGCGCAGGTAGTCCGAGAGATTAAAAGAAACCCCTTGGTAAAAAAAAGAGAGTTTATAATCTAAAAATACCATTATCACTGCGTCGGTGATAGTGGTAAAACTATCCATGAAATTCAATAATGCCAATTTAAGCAGCCTTAAACATATACTGCGTTGCTTAGGATACAGAAACTTTCGCCTTTTTTTTTATTGGACAACTTATTTCTCTGACCGGCACCTGGATGCAGTATATGGCCATGAGCTGGCTGGTTTATCGTTTGACAAATTCAGCATTCGCTTTAGGAATAATCGGTTTCTCCAGTCAGATTAGTATTTTTTTTATTACCCCTTTTGCCGGAGTTTGGGCTGACCGGTGGAATCGTCACCGCATTGTGATTGTGACACAGATTCTGGCGATGCTTGAGGCATTGAGCCTTGCCTTTTTGGTTTTCACCAATACCGCCACAGTATGGCATGTTATCAGTTTGAGTATATTCCTGAGTCTGGTTAATTCTTTTGATATACCCATGCGTCAATCCTTCACCGTAGATATGATTGAAAACAAAGAAGACATAGGCAATGCCATTGCCTTAAATTCTCTGATGTTTAATATTGCCAGGTTTATAGGTCCTCCGATTGCAGGAATTCTCGTGGTTTTTTTTGGCGAGGCGATATGTTTTTTGCTCAATGGCATAAGCTATATTGGCGTTATTATAGCTTTAATGTTGATGAAAATCGTTCCGCAGACAAAAGCCTCCTCTAATAATCATTTCTGGGAAAACATGAAAGAAGGATTGCTCTATACCTTTGGTTTTCCTCCGATGAGATTTATCTTAATGCTGATGGGGGTGGTGAGTCTGGTAGTTATGCCTTATGCCGTACTTATGCCGGTTTTTGCCCGAGATGTTTTGCACGGAAATTCGCAAACATTAGGTTTTCTTATGGGCGCTGCTGGATTAGGAGCTTTGGTAGGAGCAATTTATCTGGCTTCAAAAAAAGGAGTTCGCGGTTTAGAGAGAACCATTGCTTTATCTACTTTCATTTTGAGTGCGGGTCTTATCGTGCTATCTTTTTCCAGCGGACTGTGGCCCTCTTTGTTTTTGATGGCATTTATTGGTTTCGGGATAATGGTGAATACCGCATCGAGTAATACAGTTTTACAGACCCTTGTTGATGATGATAAACGCGGCCGGGTAATGAGTTTTTATACAATGGCATTTATAGGTCTGTCTCCTTTTGGCAGTTTGTTAGCAGGCAGTCTTGCCAGCGTTATTGGTACGCCAAATACCATACTTATCGCCGGGATTTTCTGTATTTTAGGCGCCCTGGTGTTTGTACAGAGAATGAAACTTTTTAACTCCTTACCAAGGAGTCCTGTAACAGTTTAAGCCCTTGGAAGCGCTCCGATCAGAGCGTAGGGTGAGGTTTAAACCTCAACCTACAACGACTGATGTTCACTTCGTTCCATAAGTCGTAGCCTCAGTTAGGATTAAGCCCGAAATGGATAAGATTAAAAAAATTCTGATTATATCCTCAGATGAAAGTTTAAGAAAGGTGCTTAATTTCTGCTTTGACGGTTGGGGATACGAGGTATTCTTGCAGGATACACCATTCAGCGATCTGGCTTATATTAAAAAAATCTCGCCTGATGCAATTGTAATTGATGTCTATTCTGCTAGCAAATCCAATTTGTCTGTTTGTCGTCTACTGAAAGACGATTTTATCACCGCCTTTATACCCATAATTACGCTTATAAACAAACGCCAGCTGCGGGAGCAGCTTTTAAATCTCAAACAGGGCGTAGATGATTATTTGATTAAGCCACCTGACCCTTTAGACTTACGGGTGCGCATTGAGATGGCCATTAAAAGGGCACAGTACGGCTTTTATACTATACCGCTGACAGGTCTGCCTGGAGGCAGGATGATTGAGGAAACACTCAATGAGAAAATCAATAAGAATGTTTCTTTTTCTTTTGGCTATATTGATATAGATAATTTCAAATATTTTAATGATGTCTACGGATATCTTAGGGGCGACAGGATTATCATACAGACCGCCTATATGCTTTATACCACGATAAGAAATTACGGAAACAAAGAGGATTTTATCGGCCATATCGGCGGAGACGATTTTGTAT
>JAGUWZ010000134.1 GCA_020062065.1 Candidatus Omnitrophota bacterium | reverse complement strand
TATTTTTACCTGGAAAGCGAAAACGTGAAAAGGCATACGCGGCTAAGGAAGATACTATTACGATTCCCAAGACTACTGAGACCGTATAGAATAAACTATTAAGGAAATATCGCCCGAATTCTCCTTCTTTTATGGCAAGATAATAATTCATAAAGTGGAATTCTTTGGGAAGCAGGGAAATATCGCTGAAGATTGTCTGCTGTGTTTTGAAACTTGAAGAGACCATCCACAATAAAGGATACAAACAGATGACTGCCACGCTAATCAAGAACAGATGAATCAACAGATTCAGGGTTATTTTCTGGGTGTTATAGTAGATACCTGATTTCATATGTTATATCTGCCGAACTTCTTGAGTAACCCGATACTGAATAAATGAAACAATAACCAGGACTACACCAAAGGTTATCCCCTGGGCGCAGGCATATCCGAAGCGCGAAGAGGAAAGCATTGAAACCAGAATCCGTAAGACCGGTACCGAAGTATGGCCAGCCAGTTCTCCTCCTACGAGCCCAATAATTAAAACAAAAACCTGCATCGTTCCTAATATAGTCAAAATTGCAACCACTGTGATGACTGGAATCATCAGTGGTATGGTAATATTTTTAAACTGCTGCCAGGCATTTGCTCCGTCAACCCGCGCTGCTTCATATAGCTCTCGCGGTATTGTCTGTAAGCCTGCCAAAAATATTAAAAAGCCCCAGCCAAACCCTTTCCAGCTATGGATAAAGGCAACTGTGGTTAATGCGGTTTTATAATCCGTTAACCAGTTATGAGCAAATTGACCAAGTCCTATCGTGGTCAGGGTTCGATTAATAATATTAGCGCCTTCTATATCATTAATAATAAACCGCCAGACCATCCCTACAACGAGTTCTGATAATACCGGGGGGATAAAAAATATTACCCGATAAAAATTCTTCAACCTTATTTCCCGCTCACAGGCCAAAGCCAATAAAAAGGCTAAGGCATTCTGAAAGGTGAGCGCAATAAAGGTAATCCAACCAGCATTCCCAAAGGCACGCCACCAGTCCCTATCTTGAAGAATAATCTCTTTGAAATTATTTAAACCCACAAACGTCTTGACAGGATTGATGAAATCCCAATCCATGAAACTCATCTGAAAAACCGAGAAAAACGGTATGATATAGAATATCGTAAAAATGGCAACCGCAGGGAATACAAAAAAATAGTTTTCTAACGCCTCTTTTAGTTTCATTGACGTTTCTTAGCCAATTCCCTTTCTTTTATCTTCTGGACTTCTGAGGCTACCTGTTCGGGTCTTTTTTCACCGATGATAATAGACTGTATTCCTTTATCCCATGCCTCGATTACCGCGGGAAATTCCCAGACTCCCCAGATATTCGGATGTGTGGCAAAATCCATATTTTTGGCAAATCCTGAGAGGACTTCTGAAATCTGACTCAGACAAACTTTGTTTGCCGGAAGATTATTGGTTGCTTCTGAAAGGTAGGCCTGTTGTTCTTTATCGGTAAACCACTTAAGGAACTTAACAGCCTCTTGTTTTTGTTTAGAGCGACCATTCACCATAAAAGATGAACCTGCTCCGCCCCAGATAGACATGGGAAAGGCATCCGAGGCTTTTGGAGGAAGCATGGTCGCATAATTTAAATTCGGATTCATCCCTTTATACACATTAACGCACCAAGAACCATTAAAAGCAAACACCGCTTTCTCGGTAGCGAAAATTTGTTCTGCTGTTTTATTTACCATCGTCACCACACCGGTGGCTAAGACTCCAGCATCCCGCATTTCTTGGAAAAGCGAAAGAACTCTAATCCAGTCAGGATCAGTATAGGGGACTTCTCCGCGTATTGTCGCCAATACTTTATCTTGTCCCATAATATTAAAGGCGTAGTTATTGGCAAAGCAATCTATCATCCATACCTCAGCCCATCCAGAAACCAAACCTTGCATTTTTGCTTCTTTTATTTTTTTTCCTATCTCCAGCAATTCCGCAAATGTCTCCGCAGGTTTTTGCGGATTAAAGCCTAACTGTTTTAATAAATCCTTATTGTAAACCATCTGGATGGTCATAATATCTATCGGAACAGCGTAAATACCGGGTTCTATACCATAAATATTTCCTGTAGGAAACTCATTTACTGCCAGGGCTTTTTCAAAAAAACTTTTTCGCCACTGACTGCTATTTTCATCCATATAGGACGTCAAATCCAAGATATGTCCTGCCTTGATAAAAGAGGCAAAATCCCGCTTTTCACCAAGAATACCAAAAATATCCGGCAGATTAGCGCCTTGCGCTGCAGCACGGATTTTCTGAGAATAGGCATCTGATGGAGCATACAATTCAAAATTAACTTTGGTAGCATAAGCTTTTTCATACCTTTTAGCCAATTCATCAAAAGCTGTTTGTCTATCTGTCATCCAGTGCCAAATGGTTAAAGTCGCTTTAGACTCTGTTTTATTAAATGAACAACCGCTATATAGAAAAAAGCCAACGCTAAGAAAAAAAAGCATTAAAAAAGATTTTAGATTTAACATTCTTCGTCTCATTTTGAATTCAACACAGACTTGCAGATTGGTCAAGATTTTTGTCAAATGCGGCTTTAATCAGATTCTCTGTTTAAGCTATTAAAAACTCTGATAAATTTATTTTAAGTACGGAGACTCCTTAAAATTCTTGACATACCCATTAAATCCGCGCGTTCCAGATTGACTCCGGTTCGGTATTGGTTAGACGCGACCATCTCCGACCAGACTACCTCTCCTCTTGTATAGAATGGGGCACCTTTATCAGGAACCTCCACCCATATTTCTAGCGGCGTAAACGGTTCCAGTTGTTTATCTGCTAAAAATCCTATGCCTTTAGCACTGATGTCTTTAGCTTGCGCCTGACCCTCTTTGTTCAAAATCAAGTCTATGAATTTCATAGAGAGTTGCGCTGGGAATCGAGCAAAAACTCTTTTATCATCAGACTCTGTGTTTTGCATCACCCCACCCCCTTTCTTAAGTTCCTGCTATATTAAAGAAATATCTCATTACCTCGTATCCTAAAAATAAAGCTATATCTTTTCCTGTTTCCAAAACTATTTGAAAAACAAGAAGATATAGCCGTGGCTTTTAAGGTATTATATCAAATCTTCAAAAAAAGTAAAGTATTTTCTTTTGCCCCCCCCCACAGCAAATTTGCATTCATTCACATACATGCACGTGGTTTTCTGCGAAAGGCGAATAAAAAAAGACCACAATTTTTCATTGATTTTTTTTAAGCTCAATGAAGAACCGTGGCCCTAATTTTTAAATATAAATACTTTAAAAAACTCTTATTTTGAAAGCGTTTTCTTACCTCTCCCATTATAAATATAACATATAAATACAGCTTTGTCAAGTTGTGGGGACGTCCCCCCACCTCTCCTTAAAACTGCATTTCGGCTCGACGAGCACATTTGCTATCTGTCAAAGTCGGGCTATAATCAATTATCAAGC
>JAGUWZ010000083.1 GCA_020062065.1 Candidatus Omnitrophota bacterium | reverse complement strand
TTTTTGGCGATGTTTATCACCAGACGCAGATTTGAACGAATCATCATCTTACGCGCCTGCTCATCGCCTTTCTTAATCTTCTTGCTCAACTCAATTTCCTGTTCAGCTGTCAATAGCGGTATAGCGCGGATTTCTTTTAGGTAAGTTTTGAGAGCTTCCATTGTGCCTTTTTTATGGGGACAGTTCTCCTAACTCGCCTTCGAATTCAGCAGGACAAGAACTGTCCCCATTGTGTTATTTTTTCTTCGCCTTATCTTATTTCTTTGTCTTTAACACTGCCTGGGCTGCAGCCAGCGTGGCAATCGGAACTCTAAACGGTGAACAACTTACATAATCCATTCCTAGATTATGGCAGAATTCCACTGAACGCGGCTCACCCCCGTGCTCACCGCAAATACCTACCTCTAAATCCTTACGGGTTTTTCTTCCCCGCTGGATGCCTATCTTAATGATTTCTCCGATACCTTCCTGGTCAATACTCTGAAAAGGATCTTCAGGTAATATGCCTTTCTTGATATACTCAGGGACAAATCCACCGATATCATCGCGGGAGAAACCAAACCCCATCTGGGTCATATCATTTGTGCCATATGAGAAAAATTCCGCCACCCGCGCAATTTTTCCGGCAACCAAGGCTGCCCTGGGAATTTCAATCATAGTTCCGAACATATGCTTGATTTTCTTAAGGCCATATTTTTGTAAAACTTCGGCGTAGATTTTTTTGCTAATAACTAACTGGTCTTCTATTTCTTTTACATCACAGACCACCGGAATCATTATCTCTGGATAAGGCAACTTGTCCTCTTTTAAAAGTTCTGCTGCCGCCTCAAAAATTGCCCGTATCTGCATCATACTTATTTCCGGATAAGTAACCCCCAGACGCACACCGCGGTGGCCCATCATCGGATTAGATTCATGCAGTCCTTCGGCGCGCCGGGAAAGTTCTTCCATCGAAATATTTAAATCTTTGGCAAGCTGCTCCAATTTTGCTTTCTCGCGCGGGACAAATTCGTGTAAAGGTGGGTCAAGCAGACGAATTACTACAGGATAGCCATCCATTGCTTCTAAGGTAGCTTTGATATCTTTTTTTACAAAGGGAAATAATTCATCTAGCGCCTCTTGTCTTTCCGCAAGGGTCTTGGAAATAATCATCTTGCGCAAAATAAATAATGGCTCATCCGAACCTTTGCCGTAAAACATATGCTCGGTTCTGAATAATCCGATACCCTCGGCTGCAAATTGTCTTGCCCGTCTGGCATCTTCAGGAGTATCGGCATTGGTGCGGATACCTAATCGTTTTATCAAGCGGCAGAGCTTTAAAAATTCGTCTAAGAGTTTATTCTCCTGTGAAGCATCCATCATCGGCAGTTTGCCCTCATAGACGTTGCCCTTGGTGCCGTTTAAGGTAATCCAATCGCCTTCTTTAAGTATTTTGCCGTTGACACGGAGTTCTTTTTTAGCATAATCAATATGCAAAGCAGCGCATCCGACAATACAGCATTTACCCCAACCACGGGCAACTAATGCCGCATGTGAAGTCATACCCCCTCTGGCAGTGAGAATTGCCTCTGCCGCGCGCATCCCTTCCACATCCTCAGGGTTAGTTTCTTCACGCACTAAAATTACTTTTTTACCCTGCTTTTTCCATTCCACAGCATCATTTGCGCAAAAGACGATTTGACCTGTAGCACCCCCGGGACCAGCAGGCAGACCTTTGGCTAAAGGTTTATAATCTAATTCTGCTTTAGGGTCAATTATAGGGTGCAACAATTCATCCACTTGGGCAGGCGTAACCCGCATCACTGCTTCTTCTTTTTTGATTAATTTCTCTTTGAGCATATCTATGGCCATCCGTACTGCTGCCGGACCATTGCGTTTTCCTACACGGCACTGCAGCATAAATAGACGGCCCTTTTCAATAGTAAACTCAATATCTTGCATATCGCGATAATGTCTTTCTAAGCGGTTCTTGTAATCCACTAACTCCTTGTAAAGCGCAGGCATAGCTTTCTCTAAAGTAACCAGGTCCTTGTTATGCTCAGACTGTGAGTAAGTATTAATCGGGGCGGGAGTGCGAATGCCGGCAACCACGTCTTCTCCTTGCGCATTAATCAAATATTCGCCGTAAAATTGATTCTCGCCGTTTCCCGGGTTGCGGGTAAAAGCAACACCAGTAGCAGAATCTTCGCCCATATTTCCGAAAACCATAGTCTGCACGGTTACTGCCGTGCCCCACTCATCCGGGATATTTTCGATTCGGCGATAACTGATTGCGCGCTTGCCGTTCCAGGAAGCAAATACCGCACCAATACCTCCCCATAATTGCTGCATCGGCTCATCGGGAAATTCTTTCTGCAGAACTTCTTTTATCTTCTGTTTAAATTGGCTGCAAAGCGCTTTGAGGTCTTCAGTAGTTAAATCTGTATCGCTGCAATATCCTTTTGCTTTTTTCATCCCATCCATTATTCTTTCTAACTGTTTACGGATACCCAGATCATCAGCTGGTTCGATACCTGCAGCTTTCTCCATAACCACGTCCGAATACATCATAATCAGCCGCCGGTAGGCATCATAGACAAAACGCGAATTACCTGCGCTGTGCTGTATTAAACCCGGTATGGTCTTCTCAGTCAGACCCACATTCAGCACTGTTTCCATCATTCCCGGCATTGACCGGCGTGCGCCAGAACGCACTGAAAGCAAAAGCGGGTTTTGCGGATCGCCGAATTTTCTACCCATAAGTTTCTCTACTTTTTCTAATGCCTTCTGGATATCTTCCTTCAATCCTTTAGGATAAGTCCGTTTGTAGGCATAATAATAGGTACAGACCTCAGTAGTAATGGTAAATCCTGGCGGAACCGGAAGCCTTAAATCTCCATTGCCGGCCATCTCCGCTAAGTTCGCCCCTTTTCCACCAAGCAGATTTTTCATACTCTCATTTCCATCTGCTTTTCCGCCACCAAAGAAGTAAACATATTTTTTTGCCATTGTTTTTAAGCCCCCCTTTCCTTTGGTGTGCGTAGCGTTACTTCGCACACCAATCCTCTACATATTGTTTCAAGCTATTGGTCTTAAAGCCAAATCCTCTGACGTTGTTCACAGAAATCCATTTTTGCCAGTTGTGGACAAAGAACTTATTAACCCCAAGTTGCCCTAAGAAATATTCACTGCCACTGTGTAACCCAAACGATGGAGAAATTCCCAACAATCTTCCCAGGAAAGCCCAAACTCCTTGACATCAGCCAAACCTAAACGACTTAAAATATCTCTTATTAATTCAAAATTCACCTGATCAAAATCTCCTTCAGCCATCATCTCTTCTGCCCAACTTACTAACTCCTCTAAAGATATCTTGTGGTTTAAATACCTAAGCAAGGTTTCAGTTAAAATCTGCTTATCTACAAACATATTCCTCACCTCCTAATTCTTAGCCAATTTAAGAACTACCTTTTGAACGCAGATGAACGCAGATTGCACGCGAATATTCGCAGATTTAAAGTTTTATCTGCGAGAATCTGCGTTGGATTTGCGAAAATCTGCGTTAAAATGGGGTTGAAGTTATCATTTTACTAGTTGTTAAATCACCTTAATTCTCTTATGTCCGTGATCTACGGGAAACTTTTCATGAATTTCGATTAAATTATTACTCTCATCATAGATCTCTTGGTAAAATCTAATTGTTTCTTCATTGTCGTCTACCTCTTTTACATATCTTGCCTTAAAGCCATATCTTCCTCTAACTTCATACCAATATCTTCTCCCTTTATTAGATAAATCTACCCAATTAGAAAACTTAGATTCATTTAATTTTCGGTTCAACTCTTTCTTGTTTGACATAATTCCTTGCAAAACTCCCTATCACATTAGAAATGATAGCTGTGTAACAGCTTGAGCTCTTGTTTTAGAGACGGTTCTCAAAGCAAAACAGAACTGTCCCTGTTAAGTTTTTCAAAGAGATATTCTTTTACCTTTTCAATACTTATCCGTTCCTGCAGCATCGTATCCCTATCGCGCACTGTAACCTTTTTATCCTCGAGTGACTGCACATCTACGGTTACACAATACAAAGTCCCTGCCTCATCCTGGCGACGATAAAGTTTACCAATGGCTGCGCTATCATCATAAACAGTAATAAAAGTTTTCTTTAGGTCCTTGGCTATCTTTTTGGCTAACTCTACAATCTCAGCTCGATTTTTCAAAAGTGGTAAAACCGCCACCTTTGTTGGTGACAAATCTTTATGTAATTTTAAAACTACCCGCAGGTCATCTTTAACCATCTCTTCAAAATAGCCATCCACTAAAAATGCCAGAAGCGCCCTGTCCACTCCGCCTGAGGGCTCAATAATATAAGGATAGAAACGTTCTTTTTTAACTTCATCAAAATATCTTAAATCCTTACCGCTATACTCGGCATGCTGTTTTAAATCAAAATCCGTGCGGTTGGCAATGCCTTCCAACTCGTTCCATCCGAACGGAAAATTATATTCTATGTCAGTGCAGGCTTTGGCATAATGCGCAAGTTCATCTTTAGTGTGTTGTCTTTTTCTCAAGTTGTCTTTTTTTATCCCGAGATTTAAATACCAACTAAATCTTTCTTCAACCCAGGATTCATAAATTTTTTCCGCTTCTTCGGGACGGCAGAAATACTCGATTTCCATCTGTTCGAATTCCCGTGTTCTAAAGATGAAATTTCCCGGCGTGATTTCGTTGCGGAAAGCCTTACCGATTTGCGCCAGGCCAAAAGGTAATTTAGGGTGCCGGGAATCTAAAATATTCTGAAAGTTAACGAACATACCCTGCGCTGTTTCGGGCCTTAAATAAACCAGACTGGCATTATCTTCCACAGAACCATGCTCGGTTTTAAACATCAGGTTAAATTTCCTGGATTCGGTCAATTCTCCGCCGCACTCTGGACACTTCTTGGCATTTTTTAAGTCTACAAGCTTAAAACGTTTTTTACACGACTTACAGTCGCTTTTTAAATCAAAGAAATTTTCTACGTGGCCCGAGGCCTCCCAGACCTTTGGATGCATAAGTATTCCCGCGTCCATCCCATACATATCATCGCGCTGGTAAACATTGCTTTTCCACCAAGCCCGTTTAAGGTTATTCTTTAGCTCTACGCCAAAAGGTCCGTAATCCCAGGTATTTGCCAGGCCGCCATAAATATCGCTGCCTGGGAATATAAACCCCTTGCGCTTGCACAATGATACTATTTTATCCATTATATCAGCCATAAACCACTATCACCTAAAACCACTATCATCTGCGCAGTGATAGCGGAGTGCCGTCTGCGAGTTTTTTTAGTTCTTCCTCTTTTATGCTAAAGCTGTATTTCTTAGTAGGGAATTTACCTTGAATTACCTCGTTTCTATATTCTTCTACTGCTTTTAAAATCAAAGGGGAAAGGTCAATATATTTCTTTACAAACTTCGGGGTGTAACGCTCGAAAAGCCCTAATAAGTCATGAATAACCAAAACCTGACCGTCGCAATATTGGCCTGCGCCGATGCCAATGGTAGGAATCTTTAATTTTTGCGTAATGAGCTGGGCAATTTTGTCAGGAACGCATTCAAGAACTATTGAAAAGCAACCCAATTTCTCCAAATCTTCTGCTTGCTTAATTAAACGCTGGGCTGCCTGGGCATCTTTTCCCTGCACCTTAAATCCTCCTAATTTATCCGCAGTCTGAGGGGTAAGCCCGATGTGACCCATTACTGGAATTCCGGCCTTGATTACTTTTTTAGTAACTTCTAAACAACCGTCGAACCATTCTAATTTTACCGTATCGCATTTCGCCTCCTCGATAAAACGCTGGGCATTCTTAACTGAATCTTGGGGATTAATCTGGTAAGATTCGTAGGGCATATCGCCGATGACTAAAGCGTGTCGGGCTGCGCGCGTAACCGCTTTGGCATGGTGGAGCATCTCGTTCATCCCTACTTCTCTAGTGGATTTTAAACCCAAAACAACATTTGCCAAGGAATCGCCCACTAAAATCATATCTATCCCGGCCTTATCCAGCAAAGAAGCCAATGGATAATCATAAGCCGTAAGCATAGTAATCTTGCGCTTATTCTTTAAAGCCAATATCTCTTTTACCGCGATTTTTTTATTCTCCATATTAAAAGTTCAGAGCCGGGATGAATAACTGCGCAATTTTAAAATAAATAATCAAACCGATAACATCCACGATACTTGTAGTAATTGGCCCTGCCAGGGCCGCCGGGTCAAGTCCGATTTTCTTAGAGAATAAGGGCAAGGCAATCCCGGTTACAATCGCAAGGAGCGCAATTAAGAACATAGTTACCCCGACTGTTAACCCTAAGAAAAATTCTTTCTGCAGCAATATTGCCCTAGCGAACGCCACTGCCCCAACAATTAAGCCCATCAGCAAAGCAGCAAGCAATTCCAACTTTATCACCTTAGTCAAATTTTTGAAATTCACATCTCCCGTGGCAAATCCCCTGATAATAGTAATGGATGTCTGGGCGCCGGCATTACCGCCGGTATCCAAAAGCATAGGGATAAAAAATGCCAGTGCCACGACAGAACTCAAGGTATGCTCAAAATTTTTAAGCACTGTTCCTGTTAAAAAATCGAATATTAACAAGAGCACCAACCAGCCTGCGCGCCTGCGCACCAACTCTACCACATTCGCCTGTTCATAACTGATAATCTCCCCACCTTCCGACGACATTTTACCTATTTCATACAATTGTTTTGTAGCTTTCTTCTCTATCACCGCCACGATATCGTCAACTGTAATCAGCCCTACCAGGAGATTATTCTTATCCACAATTGGGGCGTCAAGCAAGTCGTATTTTTTAAACCAGTTGCTCACCTCCTGGCTATCCATTTCCAGGTCAATCTTAACAGTATCGGCCTTTTCCATAATATCTTTAGTCAGGATGTCCGGCGGCGCTTTTAATAAATCCTGGAGCGCAATTTTACCGAGTAATTTATGGGCTTCGTCAGTGACATATACGGAATATATATTTTCGCCGTGGTTGGCGCGCAGGTCTTCCTGAATCTTCAGGATAGCCTGCCGGGCAGTCATATCCTTATGCAGTTCCGCAAACTCTGTGGTCATCAGACTCCCTGCAGTCCCTTCTTTGTATTCCAGTAATTGCTGTAAATTCTGCGCCTGTTCTTTGTTTACTAAGCTAAAGAATTTCTTGAATACCTTCTGGGGTAGGTCCTTGAAAAGGTCGGCGCGGGCATCAGGGGCCATCTCATTTATGACCTGTGACACCTCTTCGCTATTAAGATTATTAAGGATAAACCGCTGTTCAGTTACAGGTAGATTCTCAAAAACCTCAATTTCCTTTTTGATAGAAAGCAGCCTGAAGACGATGATTTTCTCAGTTGGTTGGAGATACTTCCAGCCTTCAGCCAGGTCCATTGAATGGATATCTTTCAGGAAGATTTTAAGATTATTGAAATCCTTTTGTTTTACCAGTTCCTTTATCTCAGGAAGAAACAAAGCCAATACATCTATAATCCT
>JAGUWZ010000150.1 GCA_020062065.1 Candidatus Omnitrophota bacterium | reverse complement strand
TAGAGAAACATAATAACCTGTGTTGATAATCAATTGCTCCATAAAATATCTTGCCACTTCCTCGTTATCGATAATTAATAAAATCTTATTGTTGTTACTCATATTCAGAGTTTCATTCCTCAGTAGTTATTCTGATGGCTTCATCAATAGTGGTAAGTCCATCTTTTATCTTTATAAAAGCATCGTCTCTTAATGTTCTCATACCCAGATTTTTTATGGCATACTGTCTTATTTCATCAAGAGACTTCTTGCGCATAATCATTTCGCGTATAGTATCATCAATCATAACTGCTTCTAAGATCGCTGTTCTGCCATAATAACCAGTATGATTACAGTATTTACAACCCTCTGCTTTATAAAAACCAAGTTTTTGCGTAAAACCGATTTCTTTCAGGAATTTAGCTGGAATATCTGTGGGTTTTTTACATTTCGGGCAGACCAGGCGGCAAAGTCTCTGTGCACAAACCATAACCAGACTTGTGGCAACCAAAAACGGTTCTATACCCATGTCAATAAGCCGGGTAATGCTGGAAAGGGCATCATTAGTATGCAATGTGGAGAGAAATAGCTGTCCGGTCAAAGAAGCCTTCACTGCAATATCCGCAGTCTCGGTGTCCCGGATTTCTCCCACCATGATTATATCTGGGCTTTGCCTTAATACAGAACGCAGACCCGATGAGAAATCAAGACCGATATCAGGCTTCACCTGGATTTGGGTTATCCCTTCAATCTGGTATTCCACCGGGTCCTCAATACTAACGATATTTTTTTCCGGAGTATTAAGCTGATTTAAAACCGAATAAAGCGTAGTGGATTTTCCGGAACCAGTGGGACCGGTAACCAGAATCATACCAAAAGGTTTAGCAATGGCCTCTTTGAATATGCGATTGGGTTCAGCTGAAAATCCCAATTTACCCAGCCCTATAGAAAGGTTAGACTTATCTAAAACACGCAGAACAAATTTCTGTCCGAATGTAGTAGGAAGACTGGAAACTCGAAAATCAATCTCTTTACCTTCAAATCTCACTTTGAACCTGCCGTCTTGAGGAATACGGTTCTCCGTAATATTCAAATTAGAGATAATCTTTAACCTTGCAGTGATGGCATTTTGATTTTTCTTAGGCAACTGAATTATATCGTGTAAACCGCCGTCAATACGATATCTTACTCGTAAACCGCTATATTCAGGTTCGATATGAATATCAGAAGCCCTTTTACTCAGGGCTTCAGTCAAGATCGCATCCACCAATTTGACAATAATCGGCTTTTCGCTTTCTTTCAGAGCAGTGGAAAGCTCAATCTCCTCACTCTTCATTAACTCGACATCTTTTTTTCCCAGAGCAAAGTCTAAGCCAGTATCTTCTTTTAAAATCTGTTTCATGTCTTTAGTTTTACTGGCATACTCTGCTTCTAAAGCCTTCAATATTTCATCTTCAGGGCTCAAAACTATATCAACTTCGCATCCGGTAATAACCTTTAAATCATCAAGCGCAAATATATTTAAAGGGTCTGCCATAGCCACGGTAAGAGTATTGGCTATGCGGGACAGCGGAATTACGCTGTACTGCCAAGCCACATGCCTGGGAATAAGATTAATAATATCAGGATCAAACTTATATTTTGTAAGGTGTAAGGTGGGGATGTATAAACGGTTGGATAAAAGAGGGAGCAACTCTTCTTCGGAAATGATTTTCTCATCAACAAGTACCCTGCGCAAAGATATGCCTTTTGCTTTCTGAATTTTAATAGCCTTATCTAATTGTTCCAGCGTAATTACTTTATTTTGAAGCAGGATCTCGATTAAATTCTCTTTAAGCGCTTTCATTTTTTTTAGCTTACAGCTTTTTAGTCGTCAGCTGTCAGCTGAAAGCTGATAGCTGAAGGCTAATAGCTCACCTATTCATCAGCGGCGGTAGTGCGCAAGACCTCTTCCAGTGTGGTCAATCCCGCAAGCGCTGCGCGCAATCCGTCTTCCCTTAAAGTCTTCATTCCCTCTTTACGCGCCTGCTGTTTTATTACGTGTTCTTGGGCCCGATTTAGAATCATATCTCTTATCTGGGGAGTTAACACCAGAACCTCAGCTATACCCACCCTGCCGCTATAACCCATATTAAGACAGCGGAAACAACCTTTACCGCGGAAAAACTTGGGTCTTGGGGATTTCTCTAAATTTAACCCCAGGCTCTCAATTGCCTCATTACTCATAGCAACCTCTTCCCGGCAATTAGTGCAAATTTTACGTAAAAGCCTCTGTGACCCTATGCAGATCACCGAGGAATTAATCATAAAGGGTTCAACACCCATATTGATTAAACGCACTATCGAGCCGCAAGCCGTAGTTGTGTGTAACGTGGAGAGAACCAGATGGCCAGTTAAAGCGCTCTTAATGGCAATATCCACGGTTTCTAAATCACGAATTTCTCCAATCATAATAATATTGGGGTCCTGCCTCAAGATAGCGCGAAGCGCGCTGGCAAAAGTCAGTCCTACTTCTGTTTTTACCGTGACCTGGTTTATACCTTCTAATTGGTATTCAACGGGATCCTCTACGCTAACGATGTTCTTTTCG
>JAGUWZ010000140.1 GCA_020062065.1 Candidatus Omnitrophota bacterium | reverse complement strand
TAGTTTATTGCTGCGAGATCATATAACAAACTGTTTGCGACTTACTCTGTTCGCCCAAATCCCTTGGGCTTCGCAAACCGGAAACGTTACTCAGCGTCGTAAAAGGTAGACTTTTGCGGCGTGCAAAGAGGAATAAAAATATCTATGAGGTAAATTTAGAGCCAAAACAAATTTATAAATTATATTGCAAAGCAAGAAAATATAATTTTTTTCCTTGCATTTACTTGCTTTTATGCTATACTTTAAGAGACAAGATTGAAAGGGAGACCAAAGGAAGGTGGTATGTATGAGGACCATTGCAAAAGAGAATGTAACTTTTAGGATGGATCATAAACTGAGAGAGTTCCTCGAGTCTATTGCTAAAGAGGAGAGGCGCAGTTTTAGCAATCAGCTTAATGTAGCTCTGGATGAATGGATAAGAGTAAAAGATGAGTTACACCCTCACTTTGTCAAAGACATCAATGAGGCACTCAAATCTGGAAAGCCTGAACCAGTTTGGAAAGGATAATAATTGAGCGCAAGTCTTCCTTACCGACAGAGTGCCTATCCAAGATATAACCGCATAAAAAAGAGATTTCCCCCCTTGTTTAGGAAGAAATTAAATGAAACAGAAGACGAGATAGCTGTTAATCCTTCACTGGGTGAGGAAAAGAGAAGAGATCTTAAAGGAATACGGGTATATAAATTTAAGGTATTTGACCAGCAGATTTTATTAGCTTACCAAGTAGATAAAGACAAGAAAGAGGTTATCTTTGTGGCTGTAGGTGGCCACGAAAATTTTTACAGAGATTTAAAACAGTATTTAAAGAAGTAGACTAACTTGAGTTCGACATAGTGTTTTAGCTTGCAAAATTAAGCTGTAATGGTTCTGTAAAACGCACAGATGGCTTCTTTGGAAAAAAAGTATAAGCAATCAAGCCAGAAAACAGATTAACCAGAAAATTCGCTCAGGCTACGATGCCGGGCGTGTTCAATCTGGCATAAGTTTTTGAGTGCATTGGGTTTTATCCTCCGTAGCTTCACCGCTACGGATAAGAAACCTTTGCCAAAAACGAATAAATGCTTTACAAAAATTATCTATATCATAAAATATGTGTTTAATAACATCAGGGGGGGGCCTCCTTGTGGGGATTGTTTTTTAACACTATTCTATCACAAGAGGCTCTCTTTTTAATCTTAAAAACTGATTTTCTTGTGTCGAACTCACGTTAAATAGAAAGAAAATCTTGAAAAAGGGAGAAGGCGCGGGATGAACCAGGCAGTTTTAATCCTCATCAAACCTGACGGCCTAAAAAAATCTTTAACTGGCAACATCTTAACCAGGCTCTCGGAGACCAAGTTAGAAATTGTCGCTGCAAAGATGGCAAGAGTGTCAAGAGAATTAGCCGAAGAGCACTATAAATATCTTAGGGATAAACCATTTTTTGAGGAATTGATAAAGTATTTAAGGGGAGAGTTGCATGACCGCAAGAAAGCTATGGCTTTAATCTATTGGGGCAAAGAGGCGATTAAAAAATGTAGGGAACTCGCAGGCGCCACTAACCCTGAAGAAGCTGAGCCGACGTCTATCAGGGGTGCATATGGTAGAATTCTCACTTCAGGACTTTATGAAAATGTGATTCATGTTTCTTCCAACGAAGAGGAAGCCGCCAGAGAAATAAAACTCTGGTTTAACCCAGATGAAATAATTGTAGATTTATACCCGACAAAAGAGAATGTTATAAAAGATTTTAAAAAAAAGGTATGGGCATAACATTACATCCTAACCATTTCCGACCTATGAAGTCACAAGTGGTTGAGACATATAGAGATGCGAGCAGGATTTGGCTAAGAAAGGAGAAAGATGCTTAAAAGTATGACTGGTTTTGGTAGTAGCGAAGAAAATAATACGGCTTTAGGTAGAATCTCTGTTGAGCTAAGAAGTTCTAATTATAAATTTTTAGAGACAGTTTTTCATTTGCCGGAAACTCTTTTGTCTCTCGAAGACAAGGTCAAGAAAGAGATAGAGACAAGACTTAAGAGGGGGAGGATTACCTGTGTTATAAACATTCTCAGCAAGGTTCCGCCAGTAGTTTCTGTAAATAAAGCCCTCTTGGATAACTACATTGCGGCAACAAAATATATAAGTAAACACTGCGTTATTAATGAAAAGCCCGGGATTGATACCTTGATGAACCTACCTGGTGTTTTGTCATTGGCAGAAAATAAAATTTCTACAGACCGTCTTTGGCCGCTTCTAAAAAAGGCGCTGAATGCTGCCTTAAATGATTTAATTGCGATGCGTTGCAGAGAAGGCACTGCCTTGTTTCAATACCTTGAATCGAGAATCAAGGATTTAAGCGCAAGCCTTAAGTTTATTCAAGACAGATTTAAAAAAGTAATCCAGAATAAAATGTCGAAGATAAAAACGGATATGGAACGCACAGCTTTCTTAAAAGAAACAGACATAACTGAAGAAATAGAGAGGTTGGCATTCCACATAAAGAATTTCAAAAACAAACTCTCTGGGGTCGGAGCGATAGGCAAGGAATTGGATTTTATTACTCAAGAGATGCAGCGCGAGGCAAATACGATAGGCGCAAAGTCGTGCGATGTAAAAATATCTGCCAAGGCTGTGCAGATAAAAAGCCAAATTGAGAAGTTAAAGGAGCAGCTGCAGAATATAGAGTGAGAGAACAGAGAATCCTTCGACAATCTCAGGGCACTTCGTCGAAGGACACCGAGCAAAGTCGAAGTGCAGAGAACAGAGAAGAGAATGAAAAACAGGGTAAAATCTTTGTTGTTTCAGGACCTTCGGGTTCAGGCAAAACAACGCTTGTAAAGGCTGTTTTGTCGGATAGGCAATTTAAGAAAAAACTGGTGCGTTCTATTTCCTTTACCACCCGTCCAAAAAGGCTGGGAGAGAAAAATAAACGAGACTATTATTTTATCAGCGAAAAAGAATTTAAAGCGAAACAGAAAGCGAAAAAAATTCTTGAATGGACGAGATATTTAAGTTATTATTACGGGACGGCAAAAGATTTTTTGGATAAACAACTTTATAAATACCTAGGAATACTTCTCTGTCTCGATTTAAAGGGCACGGCAAAAATTAAGCGGCTTTATCCTGAGAATACAGTGACAATTTTTATTATGCCTTCTTCTTTGGAAGAGTTATCCGCAAGGATTAAAAAACGGTGCAGTAAAACCAAAAAAGAAGAAATCCAGAGCCGCCTGAAACTTGCCAAACGGGAAACATTGGCTTCCCGGGGTTACGATTATTGTCTGGTCAATAAGGCGTTGCCGCAGGCAATAAGAGAGTTAAAGAGAGTTATTAATAAACATCTTAATTAAAGGCAGTCAACCGCCGTAGGTTGATAATTGTAAGAGGACTAAGTCTATGGATTATGTGGTTTTAGAAAAACTGTTAGATAAAAGTGGCAATTCCATTTATAAATTGGTAGTTCTGGCATCCAAAAGGGCATTAGAGCTTGCCGAGGGACAGCCAAAACTTGTTAAGGAGCTAAATTCAGCGACTAAACCATCTACTACGGCTCTTAAAGAAATAACAGAAGGCAAAGTTAAAATTAAATAGGGCGCCAGAAGACTGCCACCTCTGGGTAATCATTTTTTAATAAATTAGCCAATTTAAGAAC
>JAGUWZ010000102.1 GCA_020062065.1 Candidatus Omnitrophota bacterium | reverse complement strand
TATAAACATCAAAACGACAGTCAAAAACCAATGCCTTTAAAGTATTACTTTCTTCACCGGCCGGAGCAGGAATAACTTTAATTATCCTCTCTAGTATTTCTTTAACACCGCTGCCGGCTTTAGCAGAGGCAAGAAGAATGTCTTCTTCTTTAAATCCCAAAACGCTCTTAATTTGGTCTTTAACTCTGGGAATATCTATGCTGGGAAGATCGATTTTATTAATCACCGGGATTATTTCCAGATTGTTTTCCAGGGCTAAATAATAATTTGCTACGGTTTGCGCTTCTATGCCTTGCGCGGCATCAATTACTAAAAGCGCGCCTTCACAGGCTGCCAACGATTTTGAGACTTCATAGGTAAAATCTACATGGCCCGGCGTATCAATAAGATTTAATATATATTCCTTTCCATCAGAGGCCTGGTAAGAGATTCTTACCATAGATGCCTTGATGGTTATGCCGCGCTCCCTTTCCAAATCCATATCATCAAGAACCTGGTTTTTTGTATGTCTTCTGTCTAAGGCGCCGGTTAATTCCAATATTCTGTCTGCCAAAGTGGATTTACCGTGGTCAATATGGGCAATAATGGAAAAATTGCGTATGAGTGTTTTATCCATATAAAATTCAAATTAAGGCGATTTAACAACTAGTAAAATGATAATTTCAACCCAATTTTATTAACGCAGATTTTCGCAAATCCAACGCGAATTCTCGCAGATAAATCTTTTTCATCTGCGTAAATCTGCGTGCAATCTGCGTGTATCTGCGTTTAAAAAGGCAGTTCTTAAATTGGCTAATTCAAATTACAATTTTAGCTTTCAGCTTTCAGTCGTCAGCCTTCAGCTTTTAGCTGACAGTTGATATCTATTTTGAATTTTGTGCTTTGTCATCTGGATTTCTAATTTTTATTAATATAGCGTTCACTACCTCTTCAATCGTCATATTAGTCGTATCAATATATATCGCATCTTGCGCTTTCTTAAGCGGCGCAACCTCCCTGGTAGAATCAATTTTATCTCGATTCTTAAGGTCTAAAGCTACGTTTTCTAAGCTTATCCCTCCAACATTTAAGTTTTTTAACTCCCGAAAACGGCGTTTAGCTCGCTTCTGAAAATTTGCATCAATATAGAACTTTTTGTCTGCGCCAGGAAAAACTACCGTAGCTATATCGCGTCCCTCCACAACACAATCATTTTGTCTGGCCATTTGTCTCTGTGACTTAACCATAATCTCTCTGACATCTTTTATCTTTGCCACATCGGAAACAACTTGAGTAATGCGCGGTTCTCTGATCAATTGACTTACGTCTCTGCCGTCTATAAATGTTCTTAAAGAGCCATTATTATCTTTCTCTAAATTAATGCGCAAAATTCTCGCTAATTTGACTAAAGCCTTTGTATCATTTAAATCAAGATTATTCTCCAGGGCGCTTAGAGTCAATGCCCTATACATTGCCCCTGTATCAATATAAAGAAAGCCCAATTTTTGGGCTAATATTTTTGCAACTGTGCTCTTACCAGCTCCAGCAGGACCATCAACTGCAATAATCATTTCAACTAATCTAACCTTTTTCTGTTATTCTTCGCTTTAGTTAAAATCCTGCGCAATAATTTCTTATCTTTTTTAGCAAGGGCCTCTTTTATTGCTGACACTCGCTGCTCAAAGATCTGCGCTGCTCTTAAAATATTGTCTCTATTAGAAAAGAATATATCCAACCAGAGACCGCTATCGGAAGCTGCGATCCGCGTGGTGTCCTTTAGACTGCTGGCAGAAAATCTGAAATATGAAGGCGAAATAGAGTTAATTAGCGCAAATGAAACTAGGTGCGGAAGGTGGCTTACAAAAGATAAAACTTGGTCGTGGAATTTTGGGTTCATCGTGATAACCTTAGCTCCTAAATTGACCCATAATTTTTTTACCTTGGTCAAGGCCTTATTGTCTGTATTTTTTACAGGTGTTAATATACACAATGAATTTTTGAATAACCCGGCAAAGGCATTTTTAATACCTTTTTTTTCCGAACCTGATAAAGGGTGACATCCAACAAAATGAGGGATTAGGGGAGTTAATTTTGAAACGATTTGCTCTTTTGTGCTTCCCACATCGCAGATTATGCATTCGGGCTTTAGGATTTTTGAAATTCGGCAGGCTGATTTTATAATTGTAGTTACCGGGGTAGCCAGAATCACAAGATCAGCATCTTTTATAATGTTTATGTCTTGAGAACCTGAATCTATCGCACCGAGCTTTCTGGCTAAAATTAAACTTTCCTTATGTCGGCTAACCCCTATTACTATACGAGCAAGTTGTTTCTCTTTTAGCGCCAGGGCAATTGAACCACCGATTAATCCTGTCCCAACAATCGCAATTTTATTAAATAGCATACCAACCTACGCAGTGATAGCGGGGTTATATTTCTCTTCCTATTGCTTTTGCTACATCGCTTAATTCTTTCATTAAAATGCTAAAATTGACAGGCAAAAGTGATTGTGCGCCATCAGAAAAAGCGTCTTCCGGATGGCTGTGCACTTCAATAATTAAACCATCTGCTCCAGCAGCAATCGCTGCCTTGGAAAGTGAAGCCACCAGGCCCCATTTACCCGCAGCGTGGCTAGGATCCACAATTATAGGAAGATGAGAAAGCTCCTTGACCACTGGGACTGCGCTTAGGTCTAGTGTGTTACGGGTATAATCTTCAAAAGTCCTGATTCCTCGTTCGCATAATATAACGTTAAAATTACCTGCCGCAAGGATATATTCCGCAGACATTAACAGTTCTTTGATTGTTGATGATAAACCTCGTTTTAATAAAATCGGTTTTTTAGTAAGCCCGACTTCTTTAAGAAGATTAAAATTCTGCATGTTGCGCGTTCCGATCTGCAGAATATCAATATATTTAGCAACCAATTCCACATCACG
>JAGUWZ010000025.1 GCA_020062065.1 Candidatus Omnitrophota bacterium | reverse complement strand
TCTTTATATAGGTTACAGTTCTTCCCTGCCCAACCCCTTTTTTATTCGTTATTACCCACGTTTAATGGAACTATTACCGCGTTTCTCCCAAAGGGCACCACGGCTATTGTCTTTTTTTCCATTTTGTTGCTTGGGGCTTTTCTAAACAGATTATTCTTTTTTATTAGAAATACTTTTTGGCCTTTTTAAGGCAGATCTTTCTCAATGACAATATTTCTTTAATACGAGCCACAAAATCATCATCTAATTTAATCTTTGATAACCCAATCTTTTCAGGGCACCGGGCTTTGCTACTAGAAAATACGTTCAAATTATTATTGGCAAGATTAAAAATAATTTTTTCTGCAGGGACAAAAATCTCTTTGATCCTTCTCGTAAATCCGTGTGAAAAATCTAAAATACTATTAGAAATTTCGACCTCGTATTTTATTCCTACCATCTTTTACCACCTCGTTTTCCAGGGTAACCCCATTTCTTTCTCTTCTCTTAAGTTCTCATCCAATGGGTAATTACTTCCAAAAATTGGTGTCTATTGTTTCTTGTATTGTTTAAATTTTTTAAAGTATTCAGCCCTTTTATATAATTCAAAGGCAATTCTAATTTTTCTTTCAAAAGGTTCTTTTGCGAATATCTTTCGACACTCTTCTTTTGATTTAAAAATTTTTTCTCTATATTTCTCAATATCTTCTTGGTTTATCGCAATTACGTTATTCATAATATTTTTTTTACAAATTCGTCAAACTTTTTATCTAATCCGTATTTTTGCAAAATGTCTATCAAGAAAGTCTTGTTTATCTTTGTCTGGTCTAGGAGTTTTATTATTTTATCTTTCGGCTTGTAAACCTTCAAGAATACCACTATCACTGCGTAGGTGATAGTGGTAAGGCCCTGCTTTTATTATTCACTAATTGCTCCCATTCCTGTTTTAACTTATTATATTCTGCCTCTTTTCTTTGTAGGAAATGCTGGAGGAGCCGAAATCTTTCTTCCAGTCCTTTCTCGGTTAAAAGATAATGGATTTTCTTTAGTTTCCCAGGATTATCAGTAAAATTACGCACTTTTATCAGACCTTTTTTTATGAGCTCTTTAAGCAGATAATTGGTTTTACCTAGAGAAATTCCTACCCTCTCTGAAATAATCCTCTGGGTCGTAACAGGATCGGATTCAATTTCTTTGATTATATGGAAGATTTCTTCTTTGGGGAATTGTTCAATCATTGAACATATCTTAACAAATTAACCACGAATAGTCAAGAAAAGTTTTAACCTAAAAACTTTTCTTGATCCTTAAGGCCAACAGCCGAAGGATCTAAAGTAATATAATTTCTATACTATCAAGAGAAATTATTCTCTTAACCGCAGGTCTTTAACCAGCTTAAATTAAAGTGGGTTGCGGCTTTCTGCCGTAAATGAAATGAAGACTTATGAGGATAACCAGAGTTACCAAGGTTATGCCATTAGCGATGATTATAATAAAGTCTTTAAGGTGTATTCCATAGATAATCCATAAAGATACACCTAAAGAAAGCTGAAGCAGGGTTATTAGGCTTACGTCTTTAGCGGATTTAGTTGTTACGACCTTGATAATCTGCGGGATGAAGGAAAACATAGTTAACATCGCCGCAGTCAAACCTATGATGGTCCAAAGCATATTAGCGTACGACTCGTTATTGCCACTCTATTTTGGGTCAAAGATTTTTAAAAGCTCTTCTGCACAGTATATCTTACCCCACTCTTTATCCGTAGTCTCGGTTAAGATTTTCATTGATTGCAGCTTTTCTACAGCAGCCTTAGCTGTGGGAAACGAAGTATTAAGCAACAGGGCTGCTCTGGGTATGCTTATATAGGGATTTCTTGAGATCAGATCAAGCAATTTAAATACATACAAAGATGGTCTCTTTTGCTCAACCCGCTTCCTATAGTCATCCAACAGGCTAAGCACAACTTTTGAGTTGTCAATGGCATCCTTGGACTCATCCGCTATTGCTTTTAAGAATAATTTAATCCAGCCAGGCCAATCTCCCCGTTGACTTACGCCAAGAAGTTTCTCATAATACTGAATACGGTTCCTCTCAAAATAAGCACTGAGGTATAGTAAGGGGTACTTCAGGTATTGCCTTTCGCATAAGAAAAGAATGGTCAATAGCCTGCCTATTCTGCCATTGCCGTCTAAAAACGGGTGTATTGATTCGAACTGATAGTGCATCACTGCGCACTGGATAAGCCCATCAAGAGCCTCTCTATTATGAATAAACTTCTCAAGGTCACCTAATGCCTCTTTCATTTCTTCTGCAGGAGGCGGTACATAAGTAGCATCATTAAGCGTACATCCTGCAGGACCAATCCAGTTCTGGCTCCTGCGAAATTCACCGGGGGTTAAATGCTGTCCCCTCACCCCTTTCATAAGAATAGCGTGTATCTCTTTGATTAAACGCAGCGATATTGGCAGGGATTCCAGCCGTTTAATGCCATAATCAATGGCCTTTACATAATTATATACTTCTAAAATATCTGTTCTACCGGCCTCTTTTTTCTGCTGTTCTTTGCGGGCTGCTTCAAAATAGAAGAGATCCGAAAGAGAAGTCTGCGTGCCTTCTATCCTTGAACTTAAGACCGCTTCTTTCCTTACGTATGGTATAATTAAAAGAGCGGGATTTGGCAGCTGTGTTCCTATGCCGTTTAGATTCCCAAGATTGCGGTTTGCCTCTGACAGCAATTGCACGATGGTTTCATCATAACTTACCTTGGGAGGCAAGGGATTGGGCACAAAAGCAAAGTATCCTTTTTGAGTATCGATTATTTTGCCCGCTGGGCTTTTCTTGAAGACTTCTATGTCCATATCTCTTTTCTTTGAGCAATTAAAGTTAACTTTAATTATACAAATCACAATTAAAGAAATCAAGCATTTTCTTTAATTGTAACTACTGCTCATCCAAACGCAAAATAGGACCGTTTCTATTTTCCAAGTGGCTAAAACAGTAAAACAGAAGCGGTCCTTTATTTGCATTTAAATTTATTTTTTATTTGCTCAGCAGCCAATCTTTATGTTCCAAGCACCAATCAACTGTTCTTTTTATTCCTTCGGCGAATCTTACCTTTGGCTGCCAGCCTACTTTTTGAAGCACTTTTTGCGAATTAAGTTTATAACGAATATCATGTCCCGGCCTGTCTTTAACAAATTCTATCGCGGACTCATCCTTATTTAAAAGGTTTAAAATGGCCCTTACTACTTCTATATTCTGTTTTTCCTCTCCACTTCCCAAGTTATAAATCTCTCCTCTTATGCCTTTTTCCATAATCTCGGCAATTCCTCTAGCGCAATCCTCAACATAAAGCCATTCCCGGACATTCTTACCTTCGGCATACACAGGAATTTTCTTATTGCACAAAATTTTTAGGATTGTCAGAGGAATAAGCTTTTCCGGGTATTGCCAGGGACCGTAATTATTACAGGGACGTACGATAATCCCGGGGAATTTATAAGTGCGCATGTAGGATTTAAGCAATAAATCCGCTGCGGCTTTACTGGCAGCATACGGAGAGCTGGGGTTTGGGGGGCTGTCTTCAAAAAACTCACCTTGTTCTATCTCTCCATAAATTTCATCGGTTGAGATATGTAAAAATTTATCTATATTATATTTCCTTGCTGCTTCTAATAAAACCTGCATGCCGACAATATTGTTATTTATAAAAATTGTTGGTTCTTTGATGCTGCGGTCAACATGGGTCTGCGCGGCAAAATTAACCAGGATTTGCGGTTTTTCTTTTTTAAAAATTGAGTTTATTTTTGAGGGCTCACAAATATCGGCTTTAAAGAATCTAATTTGTTTTTTTATCTCCCCAAGCCTTTTTAAATCGCCGGCATAATCTAAGTTGTCTATGACAATTATCTGGTAATCTTTCAAGACCGCTTGCCTGGTAAAGGCGCTGCCAATAAAGCCTGCTCCACCGGTTATTAAAATTTTCATAGTCTTAAATAAAGCTTTCGGACAGTCTCCTTCAGAATATAAAGTCCCTGCGTTCCATTATCCTTACATAACCACGCACGCACTCATCCAGAACATCATCAATCTTCCTTACTCTAAAACCTGACTGCTCGAGTTTTTTCGTAGACATAATCAGGTTTGTCCTATTTAGTCTCAATTCTTTGAAATCTATAACTTTGTATTCAAAATCAGGAACATACTTTTTATAAATCTTCATTAGCCTGGGATACCTTAAACCTCCTTTATTAACCACATTATATATTCCTTTGGCCTTGATATTGAGCAAATGTTTTAAGGCCAGGATAAAATCAGGAATATAAGTAATGGAATTGGGTAGATCAATTACTTTCTTATATTTTATTAACTTGGTAAGGATATTCCTGGGATTGGGCCGATTATCTAAGGGGACACGGATTCTTATAATTAAAATCGGGAATTCTTTGACTAAGGCGCCAAGTGCGCCTTCAGCATAAATTTTTGTCCGGCTATAAAAAAGGTCAAAATAGTCGGGTATTTCTTCTTCACTAATAGGCTTATCACAAGAAGAATCAAAATGATAGATACAGCCGCTTGAGATATGGACGAACCTGAGATTATTACGCAACGCGGCTTCTGCTAAAATAATCGGCGCAAATGTATTCGCTATTAATGACTTATCCTTATCTAATTCGCAGTCATCAACATTGTTCTTGCCTGTATGACCGATACAGTTAATAATGACTTTAGGCTTAAACTTTTCAATCTCTTCCTGGACATCAGCAAAAGAATATATTTTTCTCTCAGAAAGAGCACATCTAAGCTCTTCCTTAATTCTTGTTCCGATAAAGCCCTTACCGAAAATAAGTATTTTAGGGTCCATTAACTATTCCTTTTAAATAATCGCCGTATGCCGTGGGCATAGAGGCGGCAAGTTTCTTTAACTGTCTTGTATTAATAAAACCCATTCTATAGGCAACTTCCTCAACACAGCCGATCTTTAAACCCTGTCTGTCTTCGATAGTTTTGATGAATAAAGACGCCTCTATTAGTGACTCATATGTTCCCATATCTAACCAGCCATAACCTCTGCCCAATAATTCTACTTTGAGCTTTTTTCTCTTTAAATATTCTTTATTCACATCGGTTATTTCCAGTTCTCCCCTGGCAGAAGGTTTGAGCTTTCTAGTAATTTCTACTACATTATTATCATAAAAATACAAACCAGTAACTACCCAGTTGGATTTGGGTTTTTTAGGTTTTTCTTCTATAGACAAAGGT
>JAGUWZ010000128.1 GCA_020062065.1 Candidatus Omnitrophota bacterium | reverse complement strand
TTTCCGGAAAGGCTTTTAAGCGAAAGATGCACCATATGGTGACACCACATCCTCTGTTAACTGTATATGCAAAATCAACTGTCCCGCAATGAAGATCGCGCGACAGGAAATACTCCTGTTTAACCAAGCGCTGCCTCAAGCCTGCGATATGGCTAAACTGGTAGCGCTCGTAAACCTTTAATTTCCATTTAGGAGAAATCCGCCAGTCAGTATTAAAAGTCATTTGGTTTGCGCCTTTTCTCTGCCAACGCTGACCTATGCCAATGGAGCGCTCTTCGGCTAAATTGAAATTGATATCATAATCTGCATTAGAGAAATAATCTTGCTTGTGGTTGTAAGTAGCATCGGTATCCAACCTGACCCAGGAATACGGCAAAAACTTAAGTTGAAACAGGTAATCTGAAAGGCTTCCACCGCTTTTTTCATTAGTATAAAAGGTGTAGGTATTACTCACTATAAAATCCAAAAAATCCACGGTTTGACCATTTCTTTTTGTCTGTAATTTATTGGAGAGGGCCAGATTTGCCGAATTGTTAAGGACTATTGAATCAATTGCATCCATCTGCTTGAGCAAGGCGCTTGGAATGCTCGGGTCATGATTATAGGCGTAACTTATTGAAGGCGTGATAATGTGTCTTAACCCATTTATATCTAAACCTAAAAAATTAGGTTTTACATCGAAGATACGATAAAATTTAGTTGAGGCCTGCGCACCCGTATAAAAAACAGTCCTCGGGTCAATGGCTGCGCCGTTTATATCTTTATCATAATAAGTTTCCCGCAGGGCAACAAAAGGAGTCAGCTCAATAAAGGATACCTTGGCAGGGAGGGAAATTTTATTGAATGTATCAAACCTGTTTAAACTTATATCTGCAGTTGAAGGAGAAGGTACGGCGTTCTTTTTATTAAAATTTGCTGCCTGGGTATTGTTCTGGAAATATAAAGGCGATTCAGCGATTTGCAAACTGGCTAAAGTGTAGTTTAGCTGGGGTAATTTCTCTATCTGGCTGTACCAGCGATTGGTGCGTTTTTGCACTAGCACATCCATAGAGGAATTAGTAAATGAATGGTGAAACAAAGAATAAGATAACGGCTGGGCATCCTTTTCGTATTCACGGGGAAAATAATCTTTAAGCATATTGTATTCAGTCCCAAAAAGCATTCTCTTAGAATCCACTATCTTGTAATATTCAGAAATAAGGTTATTCCTTTCATCAATATCCCACTTTTGGCGTAAGCGCATTAAATATCTTTGGAACTCTCCGGGCTGGTCTTCTTTAAAATTATGCGGTCTTTCCTGCATATAATAGAATTTAGCATCCAGCCTGCCGAATTCCGCGGTATTACAATTTGCGCCGAAGCCGCTGGCTAAGCCCCGCCTATCCCGGTAATCTAAATAAATCCTGCCGTTGATATTATCAGTGAGATTATATCTCCAGGCAGAAAGAAGATATCCGCCCCAATCCTTACTGTAGCCAGGGGTTAACTGGACATGCATCAACGGCTCTTTTAAACTATGGTTATAAAAAGGTAAATACATAACCGGTGTTTGACCGATAAGCAGCGTATCTTGTTTAGTCTGAATTTTATCCTGGGGTATAACTACAACCTTTTTTGCCCGTAAACGATAATGAGGATGGTCAAAATTACAGGTTGTGGCATAACCATTTAAAGAAACAAACCTTTTTTCACTGACTCTTTGAACTTCCGGAGATTTACCAAAATAAGGCAGAGACACAAAGCTGGCATTTACAACATTTCCTTTTTTGGTATTGAAATTATAGATTATTCTTTCCCCATGCATTACCCCGTTTTTATCTTCTATCCTGACATTACCTTCGGCGATTGCGTCTTTACTCTGGGTATTAACTCTCAACTTATTACAGTGTAATTTAGTGCCTTTATAATCCACACTCACATTGCCTACTGCAGTGACTTCTTTCTTTTCCATGGAATATTCAACTGTATCGCCGTTAACAGTAACCAGCTGCTCAACAAGGGGTTTGCCCTCTTCTTCTTTTGCAGTCAAAATAATACGGCTTAAGCTAAAACATAATATCAAGAGAAAAATTGTTAGTTTAATTTTTTTGGAAATATTTCTATTCATAAGTAGGCCATTTTAGACTTCGTAAGTTGGAATGACTTTGTTCCTTGACTAACAATGCTGCGCCAATCACTCCTGCATCATTGCCTAATTTAGCCTGACGCAGCTTAACTGCGCCAGCCTGAACAGGCATCGCCCGGCTTAAAATTGTTTCCTCTACCTTATCCAACAAAATTCTGCCGGCATTAGCTACGCCGCCACCTATAACAATGCAATCGGGATTAAGTAAATTCACCACGCTAACCAACGCCAGACCCAGGCGTTCACCTACGCCAGACCAAATCTGAATCGCTTTCTTATTATTACCTTTAGCCATACAGCTCAACTCTTCCAAAGATAGCTCATCTCTTTTAAATATCCTTTGGGCTTGCCGCAAAATCCTCTTGTTGCCGATATAAGATTCAAGACAGGCAAAACCACCACAATTACATTTAGGGCCTCTTTCGTTAATGGGCATATGTCCTATTTCTCCTGCGGCAAAAGACGAACCGCGATAAATTCTTCCTCCGATGATAATACCCGCACCCACGCCTGTGCCTAAAGTAAGACACACCGCGTTCTTGGAACCCTTTGCCGCTCCTAATTTATACTCTGCTAAAGCCATCAGGTTGGCATCATTATCCATAAAAACCTCTAATTTCAAATTTTTCTCTAATATTTTCTTAAGATTAACCTCAGACCAACCTGGGATATTGGGAAAGAAATGCACAACCCCCCTATTCAGATCTATAGGACCAGGCAGACCTAAACCAACACCTAAGATATTGTTTTTTATTAATCTGTTGTTTTCTATTATATTATTGACTGAATCAACTATCCTTGTAATCAAAGTCTCTTTTTGACGAAAATTTGCGGTATTTAAATTTTCTCTATCTATTATCTTAAAACCCGGACCGAATAATGCAATTTTTAAATTAGTGCCGCCTAAATCTATTCCGATGATGTATTTTTTCTTCATCTTGAAACGTATTCTATATATTATAGAGCTCGGAAAGCAAGTGCTTTCAGACGCTATAAACACATACCCTATTCCTGCCGGTCTCTTTTGCCCGGTATAATGCCTGGTCTGCTTTATCAATGAGTGTATTTAAATCCTGGGCATTCTCTGGGAATGCCGATACACCAATACTTATCCTGACTTTTAAATCCTCATCATAAGCCCTTACTTGCTTCTCTTCCATTGCCTTGTGGATACGTTCCGCCAAGAAAACTGCGCCCCTGGCATCGGTCTCGGTCAAGATAACACAAAACTCCTCTCCACCATACTTGCCAAGTAAATCTATCTGTCTTATATTTTCTTTGATTGTATTAGATACCGCCAGCAATATAGCATCTCCTACCAGATGTCCGTATTTATCGTTAAAATCTTTGAAATGATCTATATCCAGCATAAGACATGACATATCATAGTTAAACTTTTTCGAACGTTCCATTTCTTCATTGCATCTTTCAAACCAGTATCGCCGGGTAAAAATACCGGTAAGTGAATCCATTGTTGCCAGCTCCTGAACCTTCTCATAAAGGATAGCGCGTTTGATTCCCAGAATAAACTGCTGGGCTAAAATGTTGAATTTTTCTCTATCGCTTTCCTTAATGCCACTGGCAAGTAGATAACCTATAGGCTGTCTGGCTATAGTCAAAGGCAAAACCAAATAGTTCTCATACTTCGACACATCTGCATTGCCCTTTAAGAACCTGCAATCCTTGATTTCCAGATATTTGTTTATTTTT